>SOEU01000042.1 GCA_021646415.1 Candidatus Brocadia sp. | reverse complement strand
AATCAATAAGTCTCCCCGGTGTTGCGACCAGAATATGCACCCCCTGTTTAATCCTGGCAATCTGCGTCTGTTTGTCAAAACCACCATACACCGCATAAGGAATCACAGCAGTCTGTGATGCGATCTTCTGGATTTCCGCCACATACTGCATACACAATTCACGCGTCGGGACGAGCACAAGTCCCTGAATCACGTTAAGGGCAGGATCGACTTTCTGAATAAGCGGGATCGCACAGGCGGCTGTCTTTCCCGATCCGGTCTCAGCAAGAGCACAAAGATCCTGCCCTGCGAAAATTACCGGATACGTCGCCTCCTGAATAGGGGTCATTTCATCATACCCCATCTTCTCAAGCGCTTTGAGGATGTTTGAGGGAAGGCCAAGTTCACTAAATTTCATGTATTTTTATCTTTCTTTTTTAAAGTTTATTCTTCTCATCCTTAACATCTCTGCAGTGAGTTAAACTGCTACGAAAATGATAATGAACGATTTATAAAACTATATTTTTCTCATGTATATTAACATAAAATTTCATGGAATGTTAGGAATTTCCCAGGACTTACTGTGGTCTGGCCCAACTTACTGGCATTGAATTAGCGTAATGGATTCAATAGGTATTCCTGTCCATTCAGCTTGGCAAGCAGATAATACAAATTGATATGCTTTTTGTCAAACTATCAAATACTGGTATTTTTTGATAACCCTTTTCTTCTCTGGTAAAATAATCTATAATTTATAAAAAAGGTATAAATCTTAGTTAGTGCGGAAAAAGCGGAAAAAAATGTCTTTAAAAAAAGGAAACATCCGTGTCTGAATGGATTCATGTAGAGAAAGACCCGAAACATATTGCCAGGGAAAAGCTGAAGGCACAGGAGATGAGAAAATCTCAGTGGTGGAAGAACAAGATTTCCCCGGGGATATGCTATTACTGTCAGGAAACTTTTCTCCCGGATGAACTTACCATGGATCACGTGGTTCCACTAGCGAGAGGAGGCAGAAGTACAAAGGGAAATATCGTACCGTGTTGTAAGGCGTGCAATAATAAGAAAAAATATTTAACCCCGGCAGAAATCGTATTAAACAAATTGAAGCAGCAGGACACAACAGAATATTTTGGGAAATGAAACACTGAGCCACTAAACAGTTAATACAAAATGATCTGCTTTTGCCTAGAAATCATATCCTGAAACGTTCTTGAGGCTTATCTATTTATACGAAATCTTAATTCAGGACTCTGGCTATTGCTTTTATGCCAGCTGCCTCCCGTCATTAAAAACATGGTGTGTTCACCACTACCTAATGTACTATTTTTGTTTTATTTCAATCAGGTTGCCGGAAAAATCCTTGAGGAAGTACACGATCTTATCCTTATGTTTTCCCATGATAATGTCCACGTTGGACCGCCGGGCCTTTTCTGTAACCTCTGAAAAATTATCCAGCATAATACCGAAATGGGTGAAATTGGGGTTGGCGTGATGAAAATCAGATATGAATACCTCGATCTTTATCCCGATTTTTTCAAAAACGAGCACTTTGATCTCCCGGGAAAGAGAAAACAATTGTTCTGAAAGTTCCGGGTCCAGGAGAATTTCTCGTGTTTTTTCAAGACCTAAAAAATCACGATAAAACCGTAGCGCCTGTTCTTCGTTCGTATTTGTGATACCAATGTGATTTAATTCCATGCCATATTGTAATGGTTAATCGTTCGATATGCAAGCACAAGATATCTTCTAAACTTTTCCCCAGATAACTCTCTGTAGGAATTTTCGTTCTGAATCTCTGACTTTTGTTTTCTTGTTTGCTGTCCGTTTAAAAAGGCCTTTCCCCAAAAACGGATCCGAAGCGCTTCTTAAATGATTCGAGGGTAAAATGGAAATTTTGGGGGCCATATACTTCTACGCAATAGGCAGCACAAACGGCCCCTATTTTTGCAGCGTGAATGATATCATTTTTTGATACCATGAGACCCTTGATTAATCCTGCCCTGTAAGCATCACCAGCCCCGGTAGGGTCATTTACCTGCTCCGCCTTAGCAACGGGAATATCAATGCTTCTGATTTTGTTATTTTCTTTCACCATGATAACGGAACCAAATTCTCCTTTTGTTACAATGAGTGTTTTGGTCTTTTCTAAAATATCGTCGACAGACATGGAGGTTTTTTCCTGAATCAACTGCAGCTCATAGTCATTACAGATCAGGATTTTTGAACCATGTATCATCTCCGTCAAAAGCTCTTGTGTCCAGGCAGGAAGGGACTGCCCCGGGTCAAATATGTAATCAATCCCTTTCTTTTTATAAATAGTTGAAAAATGAACCATATCACCCAGATTTCCCGGCGCAACTATCGCGAGGGTCTTTTCGGGCATCGCAAAATCAAAATTAACTTCGGAATTGAATTTCATCGCACCGGGATTAAATGCGGTTATCTGATTGTCCGATTGGTCAGTCGTTATATATGCACCGGCAGTGAGTTCCGTATCAATAATTTTAATGTGCTCTGTGGAAATTTTATTTTTTTTTAGCCAGTTTTTGTAAGGTTCAAAGTCGCGTCCTCCAGTGGCCATTATGGTTGGGCTTTCACCAAGCAGGGAAAGTGCGTAAGCGATATTGCCGGCTGTGCCTCCAAAATTCTCCGTTAAACCGTTTATCATAAAACATACATTCAGCATGTGTATCTTGTCCGGCAGGATATGGTCAGAAAATCTTCCCGGAAAGTCCATAATCCTGTCATAAGCCAATGAGCCAGAAACAAGAATAGTCATTTAGTCCCTCCTTCTTAGACTAATAAATCTCTGATATTTAATGAGACTGCCTTTGAATTTGAAATTTCCCATACAATCAAGTTGGAATATTTCCATGCTGCAGAAAACTTACCTGGTAATGATAGTGAATTATTTATTCCAAAGACTTCGCACAGCGAAAGCCGATGGTGTCGTTTTTATATGTGGGTTCATCGTAATCCCTATTTGCACAACGGACATGGATAATACCAGACCCATTCCACGAACCACCCCGCAATACCTTGCATCCACTCAGCATTTTACTTGCCGCAGAAGGCTTTAATTCATAAATGGAGATGCCTACGTCTTCCGGTCTTCCAAAATAAGGGTTTTCTTCGGCTATGGTGGGTCCTTGTGGATTTTTGTTTGGTGCATGGCGATAGTATTGACTGTCATACCAGTCGGCAGTCCATTCCCATACGTTTCCTGCCATGTCGAAACATCCATAGACACTTTTGCCCCGCGGGTATTCCGTGACGGGGGTTGGTTTTTCTATCTTAACTTCGGCACAGTTTAATTTCGTTTTATCAAACTCGTTGCCCCACGGATATGTCCTGCCATCGGTACCGCGGGCTGCTTTCTCCCATTCTGCCTCAGTAGGAAGCCTTTTTCCCACCCATTTGGCAAAAGCCTCAGCCTCGTACCACGAAATGTTTACAACAGGACACTCCTGTTCACCATGCAAAACGGCATCCAGATCGAGACTTTCCAATGGGTTTGCCTGTAAGATATACTGCCAGCCGGATTCTGACCAAAAGACCTTTTGGTCATAACCGCCGGACTCGATAAATTGTTTATATTGAGCATTGGTAACGGGATATTTATCGATGAGGTAGGCACTGAGATAGACCTCTCTTTGAGGAAATTCGTTATCCAGCCGATCGATTTCAATATTACGGTCAAGGTCTAATAATCTTTCAATGTCTTCTCTTGTACTTCCCATCAAAAATAGCCCTTCAGGAATGAGTACCATGTCTTCGGGGGTACTTTGTTTTCCTTTGATTCTGTTGTTCATGTATCAAAGTTTATCATAGTATATTTGAATGTCAAAATGTTTCCGGTTGATTCGGGAAATGAAAATCAGTATTATCCCTAAAATACCATGTATACGATACTGCAAAAATATTTTGGGTACACAAGCTTTTACCCACTTCAGGAGGATATTATAAAGGAAGCGCTGGGGCGAAGAGACGTCTTTGTCCTTATGCCGACAGGGGGTGGTAAGTCCCTGTGTTATCAACTACCTGCACTCCTCTTTGACGGTGTAACTATTGTTATCTCTCCATTAATCGCCTTAATGAAAGACCAGGTAGATGGGTTGCTGGCGAATGGTATTCCGGCAACATTTATTAATAGTTCTTTGAGTTATGCTGAAATTGATATAAGAAAGCGGAGTTTATCAAACAATGAAGTAAAGATCCTTTATATCGCACCGGAAAGACTCGTTATGCCGGAATTTCTCCAGTTTTTACAGGGATTAAAGGTCTGCCTGTTTGCCATTGATGAATCGCATTGTATTTCGGAATGGGGGCACGATTTCAGGCCCGAGTATCGCCAGTTAAAATTACTGAAGGAGAGATTCCCAAAGGTGCCCATTATGGCCTTAACAGCCACCGCTACACCTGTTGTCCAGGAAGATATTATCACACAGCTCAAGTTGTCAGATTGTAAGGTCTTCAAGGCAAGTTTTCACCGGAAAAACCTGCACTATCAAATTAAACCCAAGGATAATCCCTATCATCATATACTCCGTTATGTGAAAGGGCGACAGAAAGATTCGGGAATTATTTATTGTCAGAGCCGTAAAACCGTGGAAAGTCTTTCCGCGAGCCTGCAGAAGGACGGATACCGTGCCCTGCCGTACCATGCAGGTCTCACCGCCGAAGCCAGAACAGAAAACCAGGAACGGTTCATCCGTGACGACGTCGAGATTATTGTGGCAACGATTGCATTTGGTATGGGCATTAACAAACCCAATGTGCGGTATGTGATCCATTACGATTTGCCGAAGAGCATCGAAGGGTATTATCAGGAAACAGGCCGTGCGGGAAGGGATGGTTTAAAAAGTGACTGTATTCTGTTCTTTAGTTACGCCGATATGTTCAAGATAGAATATTTTATCAATCAAAAAACGGACGAAGGTGAAAAACAAGCTGCATACAGGCAATTGAGGGAGATGGCGAACTATTGTGAAAGCAACGTTTGCCGGAGAAGGTTATTGCTGGCTTATTTTGGCGAGAAATTTGACGAACCCAATTGCGGGAGTTGTGATGTCTGTTTAGAACCAAAGGAACGATTTGACGGAACGATTGCTGCGCAAAAGATATTATCCTGCGTTTACCGTGTGGGTGAACGATTCGGGATTAACTATGTTATTGACATCCTGCAAGGTTCAAAAAATCAAAAAATAGTACAGAACCAGCACAACACGATCAAGACGTATGGTGCTGGAAAAGAATTTTCGAAGTCTCAGTGGCAGGCTTTTATCCGTGAATTAATTCAATTGGGATACCTGAGGCTGGATGGAGACAAGTATCCCGTATTGAAGTTACAGGAAAAGTGCCGGAATGTATTATTGTCCAATGAAACGGTGTTTTTGACAAAACCCGATGAACAAATCTCCGTTCAAAAAATTGATGCAGGTGAGGATTACGACCGCTTGCTGTTTGAACGTTTGAGGGCTGTGAGGAAAACACTGGCCGATCAGGAAGGGCTGCCTCCATATGTTATTTTCCATGATACCAGCTTAAAAGAAATGTCTATCTATTATCCCCAAAGCTTGCTTGGTTTACGGAAGATAAGCGGTGTTGGAGATCAAAAACTGATGAAATACGGAAAGGTCTTTCTCAAAGAGATCGCCGATTACTGTGAACAACACCATATCATGCCAAAGCAGATTGCTCATAAATGTCCTGAATCTCCTGTAAAACAACCAAAGGCTTCCACTGTTCAAATGACCCTGGAACTTTACAAACAACATCTTACCATTCATGAGATCGCACAAAAGCGGAATTTAGCATTATCCACGGTCATTTCTCATCTGGAAAAAGTTATTCTGGATGGTGATGGCATCTCCATAGACAGGATAGTCGATTCGGCAAAACAAAACCACATCCGTGAGATATTCGGCGAATTAGGCATGGACCGATTGACTCCGGTGAAAGAAAAACTCGGAGATGGTTATTCCTACGAAGAGATAAGATTGGTAAGGGCAAAGATGATGTGCGGATGTGAAAAAAAGCAATAATTGATCCTGGTCAATCTCTATAAAACAGAAAGGCAACTCAAATGAGTTGCCTTTCTGTAATCATCTTTCGAACTTTGCCAAATAGTTACACTTGGCTTACTTATTTAGTGCTTGTGATGGCACTCACACTTGCAATCTTTACCCTCTTTTGCTGAGTGTCCGCATTTGTCACACTTTGCTTCCGTTGCCATAGCGGTGCTGATAAGCGCTGTATTCACTGCGCCAACACCAACCACCAATGCTCCAACAACTAAAAGACTATAACCAAATCTCTTCAACATCTCCTTCTCCTCCTCGCATTAGGAAACTTAAGCCCGGCCACCAGGAACACTCCTGACATGGCCGACCTTTCTATTACCATAATGATATTATACTGAAACGTACTATTTCAACTAAAATTATACTATAGAACGAAAATGGTGTATGTTTTTACATACACCATCGAATACCTCGATAATAATAAAATTGCAATGAAAACTCACATTTGAGGCTTGACAGAATAAGGACAGAAGGATATAATTGGTGAACACGTGTTCACCAATAAATCTTAACTCATGAATACTCCGCTAACCAAAAAACAGGCAGATTTTTTGTCTTTTTTAAAAAAATATCTTCAGGAAAGGGGATATCCGCCTACGGTACGGGAGAGTATGGACGGGCTGGGGCTTTCCAGTACCAGCATAGTTAAAAAATACTTCGACATTCTGGAACGCAAGGGATACATCAGAAGACAATTTCACAGCCCACGGGCAATTGAGATTGTTGACGCAGCTACACGAAGCTCAGAAATAAGGTCTGTACCAATTGTGGGAAGGGTTCGGGCAGGGGTGCCTCATCCGGCTGTAGAAGATATCGAAGGATACCTTTCCGTGGATAAAACACTGTGCCGTAGCAGCAATATCTTTTTTTTACGGGTAGTGGGAGACAGTATGATTGATGCCCATATCCAGGATGGAGACCTCGTTCTCGTTAAACCACAACCTGTAGCCAATAACGGAGAGGTCGTGGTAGTCCTTATCGATAATGAGGCTACGGTAAAGCGATTTTATAAAAAGAGTGATACGATACAATTGAAACCCGAGCATCCAACGATGCAACCGATTATCATTAAAGAGGGGCAGGCAGATGTGCAGATTGTTGGTACGGTTGCTGCGGTAATAAGGCAATTATGATTACAGAAATCAACGAACCCATTAAGGTGGGTGCCATTTTTGGTGACAATAAAAAGAAACTCAAACCCGTCTGGTTTGTGTGGAGTGGTCGAAAATACGATGTCAAAGAGATCACTTATATTTGGACAGAGCGGGTGGGAAAGGCAAGCATACACCATTTTACCGTTACGGATGCTGCCAGTCTCTTTGACATTTCTTATAATACTGATACCTTGCTTTGGATACTCCATTCTATAGAAACAGATGGTTAGTCATCTATCCACCTGGACAACCAAATATTAATGCAGAAGAATAAAAAACTTTACCACTTTTAGATATTCCCGCAAAAAATAGCACTTGAGTTTACAACTGTCGGTCATTCCGGGCTTGACCAGGAATCCGGTGTTTTTCTGGATTCCCGCTTTCGCGGGAATGACATATTCGTATCTGATTAATGACGCTGCGTATAGAATCCCTGAAAAAGGGGCTAGGCGAAGTTGCTGAGCTTAATCCCTTGCTTGTGAATGTTCATTGCGGCAAGGATTTCTGGCCTTTTTAGGGAAAAATAGAAGGGTGATTGCATGCGCCAGAAGTTTTGCCGTAGAACGTGGGGTAAAGGTGCTGCATGCGTGGCAGGGCGACCTTTTGTACAACTGCGATCATGTATATCATTGAGGCCGTGCCCGAGATAAGATTCACTGCGGATTTTTCACACTGGTGCTGTGTACACAATTCTCTGCTCCAGTAGACAGGTAAGGCAGTGCATTGCCTGCCAATAAATAACCATCCGGCACGATCAAAACAGTAGAAATGCCACACATATCTCCAACATCGCGAGTGTGGATCAAAATGGTAGCAATGCACACCTCCCTGGCTGACGTCTGGAAAATAACATCATATCTTACTTCTGATAATTTGAATAAATCTTTTTTGCCCTTTCTATTAATTGTTTCGCTTCGTCTTTTCTTCCGGTTCCCTCATAAAATTCTGCCATTTTCTCCAATATGGTTGCAATGAGAGGGTGGTCTTTGCCATATTCTTTTTCATATATTTCAAGCGCCTTATTATAAAGGGACTCAGCCATAGTATTTTCACCCTGGTAGTAGTAAAGCGTTGCCAGATTGTTCATTGCAGAGGCAAGGTCGGGATGGCCTGAACCGAGTGTTTTTTCTTCGATGGCCAAGGCTCTTTTGTAGAGAGGTATCGCTTCGGCATATTTCTTCTGACCTTGATAAAGCTCTCCCAATCTGTTCAGGACATTAACAACATTGGGATTATCCGGGCCAAAAACATTCTCATATATACCAAGAGATTGTTTGTAAAAGGGCTCTGCTTCAGCATATTTGTCCTGGAGGAGAAACATTTCCGCAAGCTCATACAATACTTTGGCAGCAGAGGGATGGTCTGAACCAAGCGATTCTTTGTAAATAGTGAGGGCCTGATGAAAGAGAGGTTCGGCTTCGGCATATCTGCCATAGGTTCGGTACAGTATTCCCAGCAAGTTCATTGAATCAGCAATACGGGTATTGCCGGGAGGAAATGTAGTTTTTGCTACCTTTAATGACTCTTCACCCGCCTTTATTGCATCCGCATATCTCTTTTTTTGTAAAAGCGAGGTGGTTTTATCATTGAGTTCTTTCCACAAATTCTCCTGAGTATAGGCAGGCGAAGAGCAAGCACCAAACAGAACCAATAGAAAAAAGGCTTTTGTTACAAAGAGGCAAAGATATTTCATACTATTTACTACCGTGACCATTTCAAAATCTCCCCTATAATATTGATTGTTGATATTAGCTTCATTTTTCACAGAATTATTATATCATAACGAAGTTTTGAAGAATACTGAGGGAGTATGGGAAGTAAGAGCATGGCGTTAAAGATGGAATCAAAAAAAAGATGCACGTGGATGGTAAACTCAAAATAAGGAAAATATGGAAATAGAACGGCTAAGGGATTGGGGGCGCATCTTTGATATTGCCTGTTCTAGGACAGCCTGATAATGTTTGACCTTACTTTAGGGCTATTTACAAACACTGCCTGTCTCTGCCCATCTATAGAAAACTGCTTGCTTCCCCTTGCTCTTTGCTCACTTTCCAGGCTCAGTTGAGTTATTTGCTGCATGATCTTGTTCGATACGGTTGCCACATTGGGTCTGTGCTCAACATTACCTTCATAATTCACCGCCGGTCCCACAGTTATACTGTACGTCCCGCGCAGGCACCAGTACCCAATGGTTCGTTTCCCTGCAACAGTCGAGGTGATGGCATAGTTGCGCCCTCGGTCCAGATAGATGCCAATCGGCACGACAGGCACGCCTGTGAGCAACGCCAGGCGGGCTGCACCTGTGCGTAGGGGGTGAAAACCTCCTTCTTGCGGGCTAACACACCCCTCCGGGAACAGAGCAACTGAGCAACCTGCCTCAAGTAGTCGCCGCGCTGAATCGAATGCAACTCGACCTTTTCCAGATGGCACCGGCACTTGTCCCAATCGTCGCAGAAGTCCACCTATCACAGGGATATGGAAGGGTTTATCGGTGATGAGAATTTTGACGGGGTGGGGAAAGATCGATGCCAGATAGATGGGATCAGAGCAACTAGGATGGTTGGCGACAATTAGCATAGGTCCCGATGGGAGCGATGCCTTCCAAATGACATCCAGCCTGAGCATCAATCGTGTGTAAATACGTATAATTGTCCGACTTATTGTATAGGTCAGCTCTTGTGGCATGTTTTCCTGGTAGTGAAAAATTTTGTATAAATTTAAGAAGGGTAGAAGACAAGAGCATTCCTCTCTATATCCAGAGTTGTAAGATTTCACAACAATAAACCAGGAAGGAATACACTATAAAAAAGTAAATGTACCAGAAATCAGGGACATAATCAAGGGGATAGCAAGAAACATCTAAAAAGATATTAACATGGTACGGTAAACGGAAGAGGGAGTGTAAGGCAATATTTAAGCAATTTACAGTCTTAAAAACAAAAGAGATGTTTTGCAAGGAAAAATAAGATTATTGATAAACTTCCAAAATGACCTATAATAGGCCAAAGTAAACTCCTCATTGATGTCCTACCCCATATACAAATCAAGCCTACAATAAAACCCTGTTCTGTCTACTACTTTACGGGAAAAACTTTCATTTCTAAAAAGAAACATCCACGATTTTTTTAAAGTACAAAATAATGTATCCAAGTTTATATCTTTGATATTTGATAGCGGAATCCTGGAGGCGCAAAAATATAGTATGAGCAAGAATAGAACCAGAGATCAAATAGAAGACAAATACAAATGGGATTTGTCTGCTTTGTATGCATCGGATGATACTTGGGAAGAAGACTGCCGGAAGGTGGAAAAAGAACTTCCCCGGCTTCTTGAGTTCAAAGGCTTACTTGCCAATCCCCGCAAGTTCGGGCAGTTCATGCAGTTTTATATTAACTATTCTATCATGAGAGAAAATTTACATGTGTATGCGCATGTCCGCTTTTTTGAGGATACCAGAAATGCTGTATATGAAGAGATGAAAAGTCGTATCGAACTGCTCGCATCGAAGATTTCTGCACAAACTGTTTTCATAAAAAAAGAGTTATCCTCTTTATCACGGGATGATATCGATACCATGATTCGTGAAAATTCTCAACTGGCAGGGTATCGCTTCTATCTGGAAAGTTATGCCCGGTACAAACCTCATATCCTTTCTGAAGAGACGGAGACTGTCCTGGCGGAACTGGAAATTGCCTTGAGTAAGCCCGATGATATTTTTTCGGCCTACAATAATAATAATATTTCATTCCAGGAATTTGAACACAAGGGAGAAATAATCCTCCTCTCTCATGCAAGGTACGCGCAACTGTTAGAATCACCCGACCGTGCTCTCCGGCAAAAAGCGTTTGATTATTATTACCGGCCTTACCTGCAGAACATTGACGTCCTGGCAAATACCTACGCTGCAAACGTGCTGGCAAACATTAAGATGGCGAAGGTGCGCAACTATTCGTCAATGCTGGAAATGTCCCTGTTTCCCGATTACGTGCCAACCACGGTTTTTATTAATCTTATAGCAGTCGCAAAGGAAAATATTGATGTGGTCAGCGAGTTCAATGCCCTGAAACAGGAAGAGCTTGGAATTGAAGAATTACACTTCTATGATAATTATGTCCCCCTGGTTCGTGAGGTTGATAAGAAATATCCCTATGAGGAGGCTATTGAACTGGTTCGTACAGCGTTTGAACCTCTTGGCGCAGAATATCTCAGAAAATACGATTCTACTGTTCGTGCAAGGGTAATTGATGTATTTGAATCTCCCGGCAAAAGGTCAGGGGCATTCTCCTGGGGGAGTTATGCGAGCCGGGGATTAATTTTCTTAAATTATACGGAAAAGTTCTCTGATGTTTCAACATTTGCACATGAATTCGGTCACTGCCTGCATCGTGATTACTCCATTGAAAATCAACCCTATCTCTATTATCAAAATCCTATCTTTCTGGCCGAGGTGGCCTCGACATTCAATGAAGCTTTACTGTTTGATCACATGTCAAAGATTGCCAAATCCGTTGAAGAGAAGAAGTTCTTTCTCTATCACAGCATGAAACGCATAGAGGCAACTTTCTTCAGGCAGACCATGTTTGCAAATTTTGAAAAGGATATTCATGAGATGGCAGAATCCGGCAAGGTATTGATTGCAAAAAGCATAACCGACATGTACCGGAAAAATCTTGAGGCCTATCTGGGTAAGGGGATGGTTATTGATGAGCAGTTAAACTACGAGTGGGCGAGAATTCCCCATTTTTACAATGCCTTTTATGTATATAAATATGCTACCAGTCTGTCTGCTGCAATAGCCTTATCCGAGCGGGTAACCTCCGGCATAAAAGGCGCCGTCGAAGATTACCTGACTTTTCTGGGTGCAGGATCGCATAAAGAACCGCTTGAAATCCTGAAAGATGCCGGGGTTGACTTTGCCGGAAAAGGAGTATATGAAGTGACGGTTAACAAATTCAGGAAATTACTGAAAGAATACAAATCATTATAAAAATCCGTATTTACACTGCAAATTATGAATCTTGAATTCTTTTCAATCCATTGCCCTGTCAGTAGCCAATGAACGGTCAGTGGATGTTGTTTTTCGTAATATCGTGAATGGGTTGGCTGACGACCCAGATGTTGTTCTAGCCAGAATTTGGCTCATAGAACCGGGCGATATATGCAATATCTGCCCCTGGTTGAAAAATTGCCCTGATCAAACAAAATGCCTGCATCTGGTGGCAAGCAATGGTCTATCGTTTCATAACAAACAACGCTATACCTGGCTTAAAGACCATTATAAACGATTTCCCCTTTACACAACGGAGCCAAATGATATTACTGCCACCGGGAAAATAGGCAATAATGGTGGAACAGGCAAGGCTATTTTGCGCAACAACATCATCGAGCATCCAAACTGGCTGCTGGACCAGGAATGGGCAAAACGGGAAAAAATAGCCAGTTTTGCAGGGCAACCGCTTGTGTTTCGGAATGAAACTCTCGGCGTGCTCGCCCTTTTTAGCCGAAAGGTCCTGGATCAATCGTACCTGGTGATGCTCCGAACCTTTGCTTACAATGCCGCATCAGCGATAGCCAATGCGAGGGCATTTGAGGAAAGCGAACAATTACGCCATCGGCTGGAACTGGAAAACGAATATCTTCGCGATAAGGTCCGGGACGTAACTACCTTTGGAACCATTGTGGGGCAGAGCCCTGCATTGCAAAATATTCTTCGGCAATATAGAGATGGTTGCACCTACCGACGCAACGGTGCTTATTCACGGGGAGCCCGGGACGGGAAAAGAACTCATCGTCCATGCAATTCATCAAAGAAGCAAGCGAAAAATCAACCCCTCATTAAAGTCAACTGTGCTTCCATCCCCCGAGAACTTTTTGAGAGCGAGTTTTTTGGACACGTAAAGGGTTCATTCACGGGAGCGCTGAGGGATAGGATGGGTCGATTCCAGCTTGCAGACCGTGGACACTCTTTCTTGATGAGGTAGGAGATATACCCTTGGAACTACAAAGCAAGTTACTGCGCGTGCTTCAGGAAGGAGAGTATGAAAGGATTGGCGAGGAGAAGACCCGTCGGGCTAGTGTGGCTCCATAGACCTCGCACCAGGATCGGGATGGTGTTCGGCGCTGCCGTCTTTCATACCCAGTTCCTTTAACTTTCTGTTGATGTACTCAACTTCCTCAGCAGGTGCATGGTGCGTATCTAACCAACCTGGATCCGGGCACAGATCGAAGATCGTCTTTCCAGGGTGATTCTTCACAATGTAAGGACCTGTCATCTGATCAAGCCATTCGCCTGTCTTCCAGAAACTCTCCGGAACCCAGGTAATGCCAACCTTCTTCTCGATCGCTGCAAGTCTCCTTGCCTGGGAAGCATCCTGTTTTACGTTGACCAACCAACGATCCATACCGAACGAACCATCCGAGTATGTGGCGTCGTTCCATGAACCGTGTGCCATACCCTTGTAAATGTAGGTCTGGAAGTATCCAACGCTCTTGAAGCAAAGCCTCTCAATATCTGTGCAGTTCGACATCCTGAACTCACCTGACTCACCCGTCTTTCCGCCGTATTCAGGACCATCATGGTATGCACCAATCTTCAAACTCCAGACATGCTGACCTGACCAATCAGGGCACAAGTCCTTTGGCATCGGATCAGCAACACCATCCTTGACAAGGTCTTCAGCTACCTTGAACGTCTCACGATACTTCAAACCTGCATCCTTAACGGATTCATCCAATGCCTGTAAGTTTTCCTTTGCAAACCTTGGTGAGTGACAATCGTCGCACACTGATGCCTCTGGTGGCAGGTGCTGCACCTCTCTTCTGAGCTGGTATGGCAGAATGTACAACCAGCCGTATCCCCTGGTGGTCTCTCAATTGACCATGCGCATTCCACCTGGGCAAAGCTCGAACAGGAAGCATGTGAACCGTACCACCCTGACCTGACTCGCTGTACTGCGTCTCGTGGCACTCACTGGTACCACAAGCCTTTGATGACGGCATGGTCAGTTTCTGGTGGTTATTACCATGACAGGTATCACAACCCGTTGGGCTCGGTTCTGCCCTTGAATGTGCACTCTTCTTATAATCCCTTACAACGCCAGGGGTCATAACTGAGTGGCATGCAATACACTGCTCTAGCCCAACTTTCACAGAAAGTTGGGCTACTGATGGATGATACCGCAGCGAGTTACTTGGGGAAAAGTTTCCAAGGCATCTTGTGCTTGCATATTAAATGATTAATTATTATAATATGTCATGGAATTAAATCACATTGGTATCACAAATAAGAGCGAAGAACAGGCGCTACAATTTTATCGTGATTTTTAGGTCTTGAAAAAACACGAGAAATTCTCCTGACCCCGGAACTTTCAGAACAATTGTTTTCTCTTTCCCGGGAGATCAAAGTGCTCGTTTTTGAAAAAACCGGGATAAAGATCGAGGTATTCATATCTGATTTTCATCACGCCAACCCCAATTTCACCCATTTCGGTATCATGCTGAATAATTTTTCAGAAGTTACAGAAAAGGCGCGGCTGTCCAGCGTGGATATTATCATGGGAAGGCATAAGGATA
Organism: Candidatus Brocadia sp.; assembly: GCA_021646415.1. Classification (NCBI taxonomy): domain Bacteria; kingdom Pseudomonadati; phylum Planctomycetota; class Candidatus Brocadiia; order Candidatus Brocadiales; family Candidatus Brocadiaceae; genus Candidatus Brocadia; species Candidatus Brocadia sp. The sequence continues at coordinate 1,897 of SOEU01000042.1, read as the reverse complement.
AGACCGTCTACTTCCTCAAGGATTTTTCTGGCAACCTGATTGAAATAAAACAAAAATCGTAAATTAGGTAGAGGTGGATACACCATGTTTGCACAGACGGGAGACTGGTGGCATAAAAGCAGAAGGTGTCCGCGAGTAAGATTTCGTAGAAAAGGATAATCTGCGAGAGCGTTTCAAGTGGTGATTTCCTGCCAAATCAGATCATTTAGTAATGCCTGTTTACCGGCTCAATGCTTTATTTCCTAAAATGTTCTGCTGTATCCTGCTGCTTCAATTTGTTTAATACGATTTCTGCCGGGGTTAAGTATTTTTTCTTATTGTTGCACCCCTTACAACATGGTACGATATTCCCCTTTGTACTTCTACCTCCCCTCGCTAGTGGTACCACATGATCCATGGTTAGTTCATCCGGGAGGAAGGTTTCCTGGCAGTAATAGCATATCCCCTGGGAAATCTTGTTCTTCCACCACTGGGATTTTTTCATCTCCTGTGCCTTCAGCTTTTCCCTAGCACGATGTTTCGGGTCCTTCTCTATGTGAATCCATTCAGACACGGATATTTCCTTCTTCTAAAGACATTTTTTTCCCTCACTTACTATAAATGATTTTTGAATTATGAATTATTTTACCAGAGAAGGAAAGAGTTATCAAAGAATATCCCATAAACTAGGTGGACGGCTTTGTCAGGATCACTTATTACTGCTTTTTAGATGCATTACTTACTAAGCAATGAGAAACAAAGGATAACGAAAGGAGATGGGGGCAGAAGACAGAAAGAAAAGAAATTCAGGATTGGATAGTTTGACAAAAAGCATATCAGTTTGTATTATCGGTTTGCCAAAGTTGATCGTATGTAAGACAATAAAGCTTCTCGTTGTTTCCTGTGAGGATATATGTGCTAAAGGGGATACATCTTTCCTGATGACGGTTTGGGAAAACGTTGTTTACTTTTGCTGTCAGGTATGAATCAAATGCCCTTATACATGCAAGGAAAACTGGACGACATGTTTTCGAATAAAGAGTATCTTTTAACGGTTGTGCGGACTCGCATGCCGTTTGGCAAATATAAAGGTCGATTACTGATTGATTTGCCTGATGCGTATATTGTGTGGTTTGCCCAGCAGGGATTCCCGAAAGGTGAATTGGGCAATATGCTTGAGTGTGTCTATGAAATCAAGCTGAACGGACTGGAATACCTATTGAATCCACTGCGCTAATTCAATGGCAGTAAGTTGGACCAGACCACAGTAGTGTCTTATAAAAATTATTTTTACATTTTCGGCAAAAGTATTTTATGTAGTGGCAAGGCGCGCCTTGCCACTACGGTCTTTTCCGACACGTTCGGGTTATGTCCCGGGAAATTTCTAACATCCCATGAAAATTTATGCTAATATTACAGAGAAAAGAGGTAATTTATAAATAATCCATTATTACTTTCGTAACAGTTTAATTCATCGCAGAGGCGTAAAGACAAAACATTAAAAAGGAAAAATAAAAACACATGAAATTTAGTGAACTTGACCTTCCCTCAAACATCCTCAAAGCGCTTGATAAGATGGGGTATGATGAAATGACCCCCATTCAGGAGGCGACGTATCAGGTAATTTTCGCAGGGCAGGATCTTTGTGCTCTTGCCGAGACTGGGTCAGGAAAGACGGCCGCCTGTGCGATCCCGCTTATTCAGAAAGTCGATCCTGCCCTTAACGCTATTCAGGGACTTGTGCTCGTCCCGACGCGTGAATTATGTATGCAGTATGTGGCAGAGATACAAAAGATTGCGGCACAGACGGCAGTGATTCCGTATGCGGTGTATGGTGGTTTTGACAAACAGACACAGATTGCCAGGATTAAAGAGGGGGTGCATATTCTGGTTGCAACACCGGGGAGACTTATTGATC
>SOEU01000041.1 GCA_021646415.1 Candidatus Brocadia sp. | reverse complement strand
TCTCGTTGTGGGCAAAATCGTTTGCTTGCCATTATTCCTTTGAATTCAAATAGTTATACTTATTGTGGCAGTTCATAAAACGTCACGTATTTAGTATTTTTTAGTTCCCGTGATAATCCCTGTTTAATATAACGGTAAAATCAAACAAGACCAAGAAGGTAAAAATAAAGCTTTCTGCGGCGTCTCATACTAGCTCCGAATATGTCGGGAGTACGGTATGCCGGGGTTGCCATCCTGAACATAAAAGTTGGAAGGACACAGCCCATGCCGCTACCATTCGCACACCAACCCCTGAAACGGTTGTCGCCCCTTTTACTAAAGTTATCCTTACGATAAAGGTTGGTACTTTCCCTAATGGAATAACAACCAGATTTGGAAAGAATCAGAATTCTTAGTACGACTGCTGTATTCGTAAAAATTGAGTTTTTTGAAACATATCAGAAGAGTACAAAGGGAAGATTTACTACTTCTGTTCTGAACAGTGCAAAAAGACCTTTAAAAAAGGCCCGGCGTCCCATATACCCACAGAATCATCTCAGGGTTTCGAGGTTCCAATTTTTGGTGTTCCTATATGTTATGATATCGAACTGATAGACCAAGTTTTGCGTCGATAAAAAAGTGAATAGAAATCGGGGTTAATAATTTAATGCATATATCTTCCAATAGATTCAAATACAATCTTCGCATCTTCAGGAAGGCCTTTTTACCGTGGGCATTGTCTTCACCAGGAAACCTTTGGATGGCATGGAATTTATTTAGAAAGGTAAGGAAAAAGTATAAATTTAATACTCAATTACAAGATCATCTTGAATACCCCATCCCGCACTCCTTTGTTTTAAGCCTTACCTCGGATTGTAATCTTGCTTGTGATCATTGTTATGCCAGGATATATAAAGATACAAAGGTTTTACCTAAAAGAGTACTGGAAGGTATTTTGGAACAAGCCAGTTCATTAGGTTGTTTCTTTTTTGTGCTTACCGGTGGAGAACCCATGCTGTACCCGGACCTATTGGATATTTTAAGCCGTCACAGTGATAGTCTTTTTATCCTGATAACTAATGGGACTATGGTTACCGATGCTGTAGCAAAGAAGCTGTCTCGGTTACCTCATATAATTCCCGTAGTCAGTCTTGAAGGTGGTTTAGAGGATACGGATAAAAGGCGTGGTGTGGGTACTTACAATCGTGTTCTGAGTGCCTTCGATAATCTCCAGGCAAACAAGGTACTTTACGGGTTTTCTATTACGGTTACATCGGACAATGTGGAACGACTTCAAAGAGAAGCGGTTTTTGAGGAAAAGTATCCCTACGGTGCCCGCTTGGGATGTTTTATAGAATACATACCTACAGGAAGAACGCCTAATCTGGGATTATGTTTATCATCGGAACAGATATCCTCATTTCGAGAATGGTTTTTGCATTTGAAAAAAAGAGCAAATACCTATCTCATTCATTTCCCAGGAGATGAAGAGCTTATGGATAGTTGCAGGGAGGCAGGAAAGGGTTTTATTCATATTAACCCGGAGGGATACATAGAATCGTGTGCATTATTGTCCTCCAGGAGGTATAATGTAATGGAAAAGTCGCTTGAAGTGTGTTTAAAAAGTTTGTATACAGAGAGTAAGCAGTGCGCTCATGTATATGAAACACTTGAAAACCATCCTTGTATGAGCCACAGACAAGATTTGCGTTGCAGTGTTTCTGATTGATAATAAAGTGACATAGTCCAAACAAAAAAGGCGTAGTAAGTAGTTGGCAGTAAGCGGAAGGCAACAAACTTTCATTGCCAACCGATCCTACAAATATAATCGAGCAATCGGAATAGTTTAAAAATGTTTTTAAGGGTTCCACTATGATAGACAAAATGATCGGTGCATCCTGGCATACGATGCCAGCTGATGAGGTAATAAGGAGGTTAGATACAAATCCGAATACCGGGCTTAGCCATGCAGAAGCAGATAATCGGCTCAAGAAATATGGATACAACCAATTAGAGGAAAAAGAAGGGGTATTCCCCCTATGGCTCTTTTTGGGGCAATTTAATGACTTCATTGTCTGGGTGCTGATTGCAGCCGCCGTAGTCTCTGGGTTTATGGGTGAATGGGTCGATGCGCTTGCTATAATAGCTATAGTTATCATTAACGCCATCATCGGGTTTATTCAGGAATATCGCGCCGAAAAGTCCCTTGCAGCCTTACAAAAAATGTCCGCGCCTTTTTCAAGGGTACTTCGGGATGATGAAATATATACGATCCCTTCCCGGGGAATAGTACCGGGGGATATGGTGCTGCTCGAGGCCGGAGATTATGTTCCTGCTGATGGCAGATTATGTTCTTCCTTTAGCCTGAATACCCAGGAAGCCTCTCTCACAGGGGAATCAACGCCTGTCAGCAAATCGACCGAACCACTTCACAATCCCTCTTTACCTATTGGCGATAGAAAAAATATGGTATTTATGGGGACTTCAGTAACGGGTGGTAAAGGGACATGTATTATTATAGCAACGGGAATGCAAACCGAACTGGGTAAGATTGCGGGTCTGATCCAGGAAGCTGGGAAAGAAGAGACCCCACTACAGCGTAAGCTCGAGGTATTTGGAAAAAAGTTGGTCTATCTGTGTTTAGGAATTGTAGCAATCGTATTCTTTTTAGAGTTGTGGAGAAAAGATCCGTTATTGGAGGCATTTCTTATATCTGTAAGCCTTGCCGTAGCTGCAATTCCGGAAGGATTACCGGCCATAGTTACTATTGCTTTGGCACTTGGTGTACAACGCATGGTAAAACGACACGTATTGATTCGAAAATTACCATCGGTGGAAACCCTTGGATGCGCAACAGTTATTTGCTCAGACAAGACAGGGACCCTTACACAAAACGAAATGACCGTAAGAAAGGTATTTGTCAACGGCAAAACCATTGATATTTCAGGAACAGGTTATGCCCCAGAGGGGAATTTTACTATCAATGGTATATCTCTTTCAGAAATCGATTATCGAATAGTGAAGTTTATCCTCGGCGTAGGTGTTTTATGTAATAATGCTTACCTTAAAAAAGATAATAATGCGTGGAAGGTTATCGGCGATCCTACCGAAGGCGCTATTTTGAGCGCTGCAGCGAAGGCGGGTATTTGGAAGGAAGCGCTAGGGAAGAAATTTCCACTCCTTACGGAGATTCCCTTTGATTCGGAACGGAAGAAGATGTCCACTGTCAGGCGAACACCTTATGATTTGCTCGTTTGTGAAAAAGGTGCACCAGACATCATCCTGAAGGATTGCACAAAGATCTATAGTGAAGGGATAATAAGAGACCTTACAAAAGATGATATCCAGCTCATCTTGAATGAAAACAACAATATGGCAGGGTCTGCTCTGCGCGTGCTCGGTACGGCATTTAAGCCTCTCGACCGTGACACTCTTCCTGATCCAGACCCTGATACGATAGAAAAGGACATGATTTTTCTGGGATTATTGGGCATGATTGACCCACCCAGACCAGAGGTCAAGGATGCGGTTGCTGCTTGTCATGCGGGAGGTATAACGACTGTGATGATCACCGGGGACCATAAAAATACGGCAAGGGCAGTTGGAGAAGAGCTGGGATTTTTACGAAACAATTCAAAGGCAGTTGATGGAGTAGAATTGGACGCACTTTCTGAAGATGCTTTAGAAAAAGAGCTATCAAAGATAGCTGTATATGCCCGAGTTTCTGCTGAACACAAGCTCAGGATAGTAAAGGCATGGAAGAAACAGGGTGCCGTTGTGGCCATGACGGGTGATGGTGTAAACGATGCCCCGGCTGTAAAGGAGGCAGATATCGGCGTATCCATGGGCATTACGGGTACCGATGTTACGAAAGAGGCCTCTGATATGGTCATAACAGACGACAACTTTGCATCAATCGTAGCAGCCGTTGAAGAAGGAAGAGGCATTTACGACAATATAAAGAAATCGATCCACTACCTGCTTTCGTGTAACGCCGGTGAGATTTTGACGATGCTCTTTGCCTCAATATTCAACCTCCCCCTGCCGTTATTCCCGATACAAATACTGTGGATCAATATTGCAACAGATGGTTTACCGGCATTAGCACTAGGTGTTGACACGGTAGACCCAGATATCATGAAAAGGCCAGCGAGGCGGTCCACAGAGCAAATCATCGATAAAAATCTTGGTACATTGACAGTATTTCAAGGTCTTCTTATCGCCATCAGCACTCTTTTGGCTTATTTGTTTATCTTTTACTATACAAGCAGTGAGGAACCTGGCTATTTATATTATTGGTTCCTCAATGAATTGATACCATGTTGTTTAGGTGGCGAATTATTTGGCGATCTTGATCGGGCAAGAACGGTTGCCTTCTGTGTGATGGTTATTTCCCAATTATTTCACTCTTTTAACTGCAGAAGTGCAAGACGTTCATTATTTCAAATTGGTGTTTTTACCAATAAGAAGCTTCTATTGGCAACTGGACTCTCATTGGTCATGCAGGCAGCCATTGTCTATATCCCTTATTCCGAAGCTGTCTTTAAAGTAGTACCTTTGGGATTAGAGGATTGGATTATAGTCTTTGGATTCTCTTCTCTTACTTTTGTCATCATGGAGTTAATTAAATGTTTTAAAAGGGAAAAAGTATAAAAATATTCCTAAATTTACGTTTAGGAATTTCAAACCAACCATGTAGTGGCAAGGCGTGCCTTGCCACTACTGTTATAAAAGCTGCCTAAAATGTAACCTAATCCTTTTAAGTTACCTTAAAAAGACACTTTTGATATCAGTAGAGGAGGTGATCGTTCGCCATAATGATTATCAGCAGTGTTGGAATCCTAAACACAATTATGTTTTTGAATTTTATCCAGGAGGAATAAAATGAAACGCATTGCATGTTTATTCATAGCCTTAAGTTTTTCAGCGCCCATCTCAAGTTATCCATTAAATACTACTATAATAGCATCTGAGAAAAAAAGACACTGCAAAAGATCATGTATGCGGTATGGAAGTGAATAAAGACAAAGCGATTAAACTGGAACATGATGGCAAAGCGTATTATTTCTGTTCTAAAATGTGTGAAGAAACATTTAAAAAAGATCCTTCAAAATACCTGAAAGAAAAAGAGAAATAGGCCAAAGAATTTGTCAGTAAGGAAGGGGTGTACTTTTACACAGTTCAAATATTATTTCACATATAGATTTTTATAATGAAAGGAGTACTGGATATGTTGAACAAGAAATTTATTGGGATAGTTGCGGCCGCGGTTGTGTCGGTTAGCCTGGCGACAGGGATGAGCAATTTTACCTATGCAGAGGAAGAGACACACAAGCATAGTGAAAAGGCTCTTGCCCCCGAACATAAAACTGTGGAACTTCCCATGTGCCCCACATGCAAAGAAGTACGTTTAAGTCCTGAGAAGGGAAGGACGCTTGCAAAAATGCCGATGGTTTGCCCAGGCTGCAAAAACGAGATAGGAGAACTCGCAGTTCATCATTGCGATAAGTGTGGAAAAGATGTCATGGCATGCGTGATGTGCAAAAAGGCTTCTGAAGAGTTAAAAGCTGCTACAATGGTTAATAAATGCCCCAAGTGCAAAATGGAACGCGCAAGGCCCATAAAGAGTAAAACACTGGCAATGTGGGAAATGGAATGCCCGAAATGTAAACATATGACACAAGAATAGAGTTTGCAGTATTCGCGGATTAATCCTCCTTAAGGGCAGTATCCAAATAGAAACTTTTTGGACAGCCCCTATTGGCTCTTATACAATCAGCAAAAAGTCCGTAAAGACTCGAATAAACATATTCATAGATTTCCTCTGCCAATAAATACCAAATAACAACACCCAAATACCGAATAAATCCCAATTACAAAGCCCAAAATTCAAACAAAGCGGTAATGATTTGTTTGAACATTGATATTTGAATTTTGGAATTTGAGATTTTGATAATGATATCCGCCGTCTTTCATTCCCGCTTTTTCTGAAAATAGTATTCAGAAAGATACCATTTGCCAAATCATCAACATACCGATTTACATACAAAAATTGATATGATATTATATGATATTTCAGATGGTAAAGAGGATGTTCTCAAATGACACCCTGGGATAAAATGAATTTTTTCAATAAACTCTATTTAAAGGTTTTTTATGGAAATCAGGAAATTTAAAAAGCTTCTCGTTGCTAACCGTGGTGAAATAGCGATACGGGTCTGCCGGGCAGCGCATGAAATTGGTATAAGGACCGTGGCAATATATTCCCACGAAGACCGCTTTGCACTTCATAGATTTAAAGCAGACGAAGCTTATCAGATTGGTAAAGGTAAAGATCCGGTCAAGGCTTATTTGGATATCGATGGAATCATTCATCTGGCCAAAGACAAGGAAGTGGATGCCATACATCCGGGTTATGGGTTTCTCTCGGAGAATGCAAACTTTGCCCATGCTTGTGAAAAGGCAGGCATTACCTTTGTCGGTCCCCGTCCTGAAATCCTCCGTATGCTTGGCGATAAAACCTCGGCCAGAGGAATTGCCGGGAAAGCGCAGGTTCCCATACTTTCCGGGTGTAATCACCCCATTAAAAGCCTGGATGAGGCCAAATCTCTTTGCAGCAAACTGGGATATCCGGTTATTATCAAGGCTGCCCATGGCGGTGGCGGTCGCGGTATGCGTGTGGTTCGCAGCGAGTTAGAATTGAGCCATCGCCTGAATGAAGCACAACGCGAAGCCCAGACAGCCTTTGGTTCTGACGAATGTTTCATTGAAAAATATGTCGAAAAAGCACGCCATATTGAGGTGCAGATTCTTGGTGACAAGTACAATAATATTGTACACCTGTTTGAACGAGACTGTTCTCTTCAAAGGCGACATCAGAAAGTTGTTGAGATTGCCCCGGCGCAGAATCTTGACGAAAGTATCAGGCAGAGTATCTGTGGCGCAGCCGTAAGAATATGTAAATCTGTAAATTATGATAATGCCGGTACCGTGGAATTTCTCCTCGATACTGAAACCGATAAGTATTATTTCATAGAAATTAATCCCAGAATTCAGGTAGAACACACCGTCACCGAAACAATTACCGGTTTCGATCTGGTGAAGAGACAGATCTTAATTAGTGAAGGGTTTCCTCTCAATTCACCGGAAATCCGCATACCGAACCAGGAGGCAATTCATATCAACAGTATTGCCTTCCAGTGCCGGATTACCACAGAGGACCCTTCCAACGGGTTTGTTCCCGACTACGGCCGCATCCAGCATTACCGTTCTGCCGGTGGCATGGGTATCCGTCTTGACGCCGGAACGGCTTTCTCCGGCGCTCTCGTAACTCCTTACTATGACTCTATGCTCGTGAAGGTTACGGCTTTTGGAACCTGTTTTGAAGAAACAGCACATCGTATGGATAGGGCATTGGATGAATTCAGGATCCGTGGTGTAAAAACCAATATTCCGTTTCTCATTAATCTGATTAACCACAAAGATTTCCTGGAAGGTAAATGTACTACGCGTTTCATTGACGAAAATCCGAGTCTCTTTCACTTTCCACGACGCAGGGACCGTGCTACCCTCATCATGCGTTTCATGGGAGACATTCTGGTCAATGGTCATTCACTGATTAAGGAAATGCCTAAGTCCATATGCCGCCGTAAAGCGCCGGTTCCTGCTATTGACCGTAAAAATCCCAGACCCAAGGGCAGCCGTGATCTTCTCCTGGAAATGGGACCGGAAGAATTCATTCAGCACATCCTCCAGGAGAAAAAACTGCTGCTGACGGATACGTCTTTCCGCGATGCACATCAGTCTCTGCTGGCTACCCGTATGAGAACCATAGATATGCTGAAAATAGCCGAGATCTACTCCAGGAACCATGCCGATTTCTTCTCTCTGGAAATGTGGGGTGGAGCAACCTTTGATACCGCTATGAGATTTCTCATGGAGTGTCCGTGGGAACGCCTGCGCTTCATGCGAAAACTGGCGCCAAATATGCTCTTCCAGATGCTGCTCAGGGCATCTAATGGCGTTGGTTATACCAACTACCCGGATAATGTCGTCAAGGCATTCATAAAACAGGCAGCAGAAAGCGGTATAGATATATTCCGCGTCTTTGACTCTCTTAACTGGGTCACAAACATGAAAGTGGCAATGGATGCCGTTCTGGAAACCAAGGCCCTCTGTGAAGCCGCCATATGTTACACCGGAGATATTTTGGATCCCAAGCGGACCAAATACACGCTGGACTATTATGTAAAAATGGCAAAAGAACTGGAAGGCCATGGCGCTCATATCCTGGCAATCAAGGATATGGCCGGCCTTTTGAAACCTTATGCTGCATATGAACTGGTGAGTGCCCTGAAATCAGAGCTAAAGATCCCTATACATCTTCACACCCATGACACATCAGGTGGTCAGATCGCCACCCTCATCAAGGCCGCAGAGGCTGGTGTAGATATTGTGGACGTCGCACTGGGGCCTCTCTCCGGACTGACATCGCAACCGAACCTGAATACCCTGGTGGAGATGATGCGTTTCCACAAACGCGACACCCGTATGGACTTCAAGGCCCTTGGATTACTCTCGGACTACTGGGAAGTGGTCAGAGAATATTATGCACCATTTGAATCCATTCAAAAGTCAAGCACCGCCGAGGTATACCATCACGAGATCCCTGGCGGCCAATTTACCAACCTTTTCCAGCAGGCACATTCTATGGGTCTTGCACATCGCTGGCATGAAATCACCGATGTTTATGCGGATGTCAACCAGCTTTTCGGAGACATTGTGAAAGTTACCCCATCCTCGAAGGTTGTTGGTGATCTTACTCTTTTTCTGGTGACAAATGACATTAAGGCCCAGGATATCGTCAACAATAACAAGGAAATCTCTTTTCCCACATCTGTTATAGAATTCTTTGAAGGCCGTCTCGGCCAGCCGACCGGAGGTTTTCCTAAAGATGTACAATATAGAATTTTGCGCGGGGCGCCTGCTTTCACTGAAAGACCCGGCGCTAATCTGCCGCCTGTGAATCTTGACGAGATCAAAAAAGGTGTTGGGGATCGGATCTCCAGATCCATCACCAACGAAGAACTCATGTCCTACTTGATGTATCCGGATGTCTTCATTAAGTACGCTGAGCACAGAAAGAAATACGACGATGTTTCTGTCATTCCCACGGATGTATTTTTTTATGGCCTGCCCATGAACGAAGAAGTTGCCATTGACATCGAAGAAGGAAAGACCCTGATTTTCAAACTGGTAGCCATAAGCCCGGTAAATGCGGAAGGGAACTGTACCGTTTTCTTTGAACTGAACGGTCAACCCCGTGAGGTAGTTATTGCCAACCGCAAGGTGGCTGCTTCAGTAACCAAACGTCCTCAGGCGGAAGAAGGAAACATCAAACACGTCGGCGCACCCATGCCAGGCATGATTGTTAATGTGAAAGTTACAGTTGGTCAGAAAGTTGCCAAAAATGATCCGCTTCTGATCATGGAGGCCATGAAGATGGAAGCGACTATTTATGCTGAACATGACGGTGAGATTGGTCAGGTATTGGTTAAAAAAAGAGACTGTGTCGAGGCGAGAGACCTGCTGATCGTCTACAAGTGATATGAAAAATAAATAACTGCTCCTCTTCCTGTTTGTTGAATGGTGTTGAGTTTTTTCTTTATTTGGGATGTCTTGTCTATACGTTCTCTGGATTATTATTTCTGCCATCCACCCGCATAGTGGGCGGATAGCTTTTTTCTTTAGGTTTTTAGTTCCTCAACACAACGTTAAGCCCTGGTCAAATGCCGGTATTTGATGCGGTGGGGCTGGTCTTCTGTAATGCCAAGACGTTTTTTCCTATCCGCCTCATATTCGGAATAGTTCCCTTCAAACCAGAAGGTTTTACTATCGCCCTCGAAGGCAAGGATGTGGGTGGCGATTCGGTCGAGAAACCAGCGGTCATGGCTGATCGTCAGGACACAACCGGAGAAATTTTCCAGGGCATCTTCCAAAGCCCGCATGGTATTTACGTCGAGATCATTTGTGGGTTCGTCCAGCAGCAGCACATTGGCGCCTTCTTTCAGGATACAGGCAAGATGCACCCTGTTCCGTTCTCCACCTGATAATGTTTTCACCGGCTTTTGCTGGTCTATCCCGGAAAAATTAAAACGCGCCACATAGGCGCGGGAATTGACCTCCCTGCTGCCAAGTCGGATACTATCCTTCCCCCCTGAAATTATCTCCCAGATGGTTTTATTGGGTTCGAGGGTTTCCCGGCTTTGATCAACGTATGCAAGCTTAACCGACTCACCCACCCGGATAGTACCGGTATCCGGTTTTTCCTGACCGGTAATCATGCGGAATAGCGTGGTTTTTCCGGCACCGTTGGGACCAATGATTCCGACAATTCCTCCACGTGGCAGGGAAAACGTCATTTCCTCTACCAAAATACGGTCTCCGTATGCCTTGGTTACCTTGTCTGCTTCAACGACCAAATTACCCAGCCTCGGGCCTGGCGGGATGTAGATTTCCAAATCCTTTATACGGTTTTCAGTCTGTTGTTCAAGAAGTGATTCATACGAGTTAATACGTGCCTTCGATTTTGCGTGTCTGCCCTTTGGTGTCATCCTGATCCATTCCAGCTCGCGCTTTAGGGTCTTTTGCCGTTCCGTCTCCTGCTTTTCTTCCTGCTGCAGCCTCTTTTGCTTTTGCTCAAGCCACGACGAATAATTCCCCTTCCAGGGAATTCCATACCCCCTGTCCAGTTCCAATATCCAGCCGGCTACATTATCGAGAAAATAGCGATCATGGGTTACCGCGATCACCGTGCCCTCATAATTTTGCAAATGGTGCTCCAGCCAGGCAACCGATTCGGCGTCAAGGTGGTTCGTCGGTTCGTCTAACAGCAAAATGTCAGGTTTTTGCAATAATAACCGGCAAAGCGCCACACGGCGTCGCTCGCCTCCGGACAATACCTTTACCGGCGTGTTCCCTTCGGGGCAACGCAAGGCGTCCATTGCCATTTCCAGGCGGGCGTCCAGATCCCATGCGCCAAGCGAGTCAATCTTTTCCTGTACCTCCCCCTGCCGTTCTATCAGCTTATTCATGTCGTCATCCGACATCGGTTCGGCAAATCGTTCATTGATCTGGTTGTACTCATTGTGGAGGTCAACCAGTTCCTGAACCCCTTGTTCCACAATTTCACGTACCGTTTTTGTTTCGTCCAGAAACGGTTCCTGTTCTAAAAATCCAACCGTGTAGCCTGGGGAAAGGGTTGCCTGTCCGTTAAAGTCCGTATCCACTCCAGCAAGAATGCGCAGGAGAGAGCTTTTTCCCGACCCATTCAAGCCCAGCACGCCGATCTTGGCGCCATAAAAATACGAAAGGGAAATATCCTTCAATACGGGCTTCTTGTCATAATATTTGCTTACCTTGAGCATGGAATAGATGATCTTATTCGGTTGATTACTCATTCAAACCAGCCTCTTTAAAAAATGTTTTAGAAATCGCCATAGAAAATTTTATTATTTGTTCTTTGTATTACTATAATGATATTTTGTCAGTATGGCAAGTCTCAACCAAGAATCTATTTCAGAACTTATAACCACCCCTTAGTCCCCTACACAAAGGGACTAAGGAGTGGGGTAAAATAAACATCTTCCTTGTTCCTCCTTCGCAAGGCGATGTCATTGAATTAAGCAAAGAGATTTTCTCTTCGAAGCAAAGCCCGAAGGGCTGAAAGAATATAGCCCAGGGCGACAGCCCTGGGATAAAGATTTGATAATATTTTTAGCCCTGAAAGGGCGACACATTATCGTAATCCAATGACATTGTCTTCGCAAGGAGGGAATAAAGGGATGATATAGAATTGAGACTCTTCCGATTTCTCCTTCGCTAGCAGATGACTTCGTCGTGATTCTTCGTCTCGATGGCTCGACAGGCATGTCCTGAGTTTATCGAAGGGCTCACCATGAACGGCGCTACATCCTGAGCCTTCGGCGTGGGCTCGGCCGAACGATGAAGAGGAGGTATTCCACCGTTTTTTTTAACCGTAACACACCCCTGCCCCTCTCAAGAGGGGAATTGAAAAAGTCCCCTCTCGGGAGGGGATGTAGGGGTGGGTAAATAAGTCGTTGGGTTTTGCCGTTTAAAACCCAATCTAATGGAAATCCACCATTTCCTTATTTCTCCGTGTGTTCTCTGCGCCCTCTGTGGCGAATCATCAAGAAATTTATGCATCCAGCGGACTTCTGACCCCTAATATATTCTTCGAGGCAACGTGGGTATAAATCATGGTGGTTTGAAGATTCCTGTGACCCAGCAACTCCTGAATCGTCCTGATGTCATATCCCTTCTCCAGAAGATGCGTAGCGAAGCTATGCCGTAACGTATGTACGGATGCCTGTTCCGTAACCCCTGCCTTTGTGATGGCGACCTTGAACGCCTTCTGAAGTGATGCAGGGTGCATATGATGACGCCTCACCGTATGGGTACGTGGATCAACGGAAAGAGATTGAGAGGGAAAAAGCCAGATAACAAAATCAAAAAATTATCAAGATTCCACACAGTAATAAAATACGCAATATATTATAGAACTATATTCACTATTTCAATATGATTCTATCGATTTTTGTTTGACACCTGTTGCCTCATAACATAAAATGCCGACATTTATAGAATAAAGATAAAAATTAATGTTAGGACTAAAGTGGATGAACAGAAAAGCCAAGATATTTGCTGCGGTAGTAATTTGTGTACTTGGGCTGATTGGCTGGTGGTACTACGAGTCTGCTCGTTGGGAGAATGTGCCCACCAATAGATTCATATCGAAGATTAAGACGGATGGCATTAGAGTTCGTATCCGGGTCCCGAATGAAGGCTCTCTATTTCATCTTGTCGACATGAGCTTTTTTAACGGATTGGAAACTGGGTATTCGTTTGACGACGCCGTAAGAATCTATGGTCGTCCTGACAATGTGACCGAGATTAATGGAAAATCAGCGCTGGAATACTGGTACAAGAACGGCCGCGTGCAAGTAGTCCGAGAAGAAAGCTCGACGGCTGTTACTTGGTCTCTAGATGCATATCCGAACGGGTTAGACTACAGGAAGCTCTTGAACGAAGAAATATCAAGAAGAGTTAACACCAAGAACGACGAATCAATCATCGTATTTGATACAGATAAAGGTGACCTGCTAATGGTGATTATCATCAAAGGTAATAGAGTTGATTATTTGAGTTGGCTGTATCTAACATGGAAGAGCCGTAAGTCCTAACAAGCGGCTGAACCTGGACTTAGCACAGCGCTGGCGCGCTGTACTAATCCGGTTAGCCGTTCCGTTAGGTGTAAGAAACCACAATGGAAGCAGTTAGTGTGACTATGCAGCAGGATGAAAAATACCGTGTGCTAAAGAGAAAGCATCAACAATTGCTTCGTCGCTGGAGCAAGAATAATGGTCCGTGTATAGTCTGTGGTGAAGGCGTTGTGAACGAAAAGGACCACTTACCTCCCAAAGTACTGTTCCCTGTGAGCTTGAGGAACCCCAAGACAGAATTCTTCACATTTCCAGTGTGCACTCCCTGCAACCGGACTTCATCGGATGAGGACTTCTTGTTCAGTGTCCAATTGTCAATGGGACTTACTCAGGAATCTATTATCAATAACCAAGAGCCGTCTGATCCTGACCTGCTGGCACTGTATAATCAAACGCGAGGGCACTTAGTGGATCCAGAGAAGGCCGAGCATCGTCGGGAACTGTTGCGTAATTACATCGACACTGATCCCAAGACCGGAAGAGTTGCAATGGACACTCATACCCTTCCAACACACCATACCCTTACCAAGATAGTAAAATCCATCTATTGGTTGCATACTGAAGGGCACGTTCTACAGAAGTACAACCCAGGGTGGTGGATTCTTTCACGTATAGACACATCGAAAACGAACTACATTGAGAAGCACTTAATGACTACTCATGCCGACATTTACTGGGAAGACAGATTCATTTCACACTTCTCTTTCGGGCATCCACAACATGGTGTTGGCGGATTCATATCGTGTTCGCTTCACTTCTACACCCGGCGGAAAGTGGGCAATGGGATGAGTTGGCACATATTTGCTTCACCAAAGAACACTATTCTCAACGGTACAAGTCTGTATGAACTGTGTGCATCAATTTGGGGACCAGCTACAATAAAGCCACAAGAATGAAAAGCAGTCACTTAACGGAACGGAGCAGAGCCAACTGCGCTCCGTTATACGGTATAATTAAATATAAAACATTGGAGGGGATGTGAGAACCCCTGAAGAGTCAAAGATTGTATGGACTGACTATATGAGGTATAGAGCAGAATTAAGAGGATTTGAACTTCCAAAGGTTGAAAATATATTACGGTATTCGGGAGAAATATACTTCGATACTGCAACCCAACGTTTAATTGCAGTAGGTAAACATGATGATAGACTGGTTATAATTCTATATGAGAAACGTGGAAGTGAAATAATACCTGTCTCAATTCATGCTACTACGCGTCAACAAATTAATTTCCGACTTAAAACAGGGAGATTCATATATGGATAAAACAAAGATGGCATATTTTAAAGATGAAGATATTCTGCATATAGTTATCTCTGAGGAAAAAGAAGCAGATAGCATTGAGTTAAGCCCAAATATTACGGCTGAGTTGAATGAAAGCGGTGAATTAATTGGCATAGAAATATTAGAGGCAAGTTCTTTTCTTCGCGATTCAATATTGGAATCATCACAAGCCAAAATACTTAAATTAAAAAAAACCGTATAACAATCAAATCCAGCGGACGGCAAAAAACGCCGCTGCTGATTTAAACCGTTCGCGCCGCTAACGCGGCGCGAACGGCGGAATTGAGCGATGCTCGAACGACTTGCCGCGCCGCAGGCGTCGCGAACAAGTCATTCGAGCGGACAACCCCTTCGGGGCTGACGCCTTGCCGGCGCGAATCAGGCGAACGACTACGTTCGCCCATTGCGCGCCGTCTGCGGTTGCCGCTCAATTCCGCCGTTAGATGTAAACAACGTTATATAAGAAAGCATTAAAGACTTAATGAGCAAGTATATTTCCTCCATACGCACTACGATTCTTGGATCTGCTGGATGGAAGACATTCTTTTCTGCGGTAATTCCAATTATTACAGGAGTCTTATCTAGTACATTCGTGTTAGAAATAACAACGACGACAGGATTGAATTGAATGTTATTTTATAAAATCAAAAGCTTTTACGTTTTGTTGTTAATAAGTGCCGCTGTCTATCTTTACTATCGAGCTCTTTATTTATATGAAAAAAATATTGAGAAGTTCTTGGATGATGATTATTGTCTGGCATATATGAGAAGTAAATGTCTCCCTGAAGCAGCAGAGCGTTACAAAGAGTTAATTCGCAATGGCCAAGGCGGTGAATGGGTGACGGCAATGAAAGAGTTCGAGAAAATACTAAAATGAGATATCATGTAACACCAGAATTCAACAGCAAATTGGCATCAATAGATCCTCAAGGGCTAGTAATAATATCGGCCATTGTCAACTTTATTAAAAACAATGATAAGGATTCTCTACTTGGCGCTACAGCGCCCTTTCAGGTACGATTGCTTGGCCAAAATATATATACCATTAAGTCTCATAATTACAGAATTTATCTGAGCTTTGGAACGGATAACAACGGCGACTATCTGCTTTTCCTGGACATAGCTATAGAGACAACCAAGGCTATGCAGTACAAGTCTTTCTTTGCGATCAAAAATCCACGAACAAACTATACTTATGACCCAAACAGAAATTATCTTATCGACCCAAGAAGGAACATGATGATCGATCCGAATCGTAATATGATGATTGACCCAAGAAGAAACAAATTTTATGGTGGTCCTTACGTATATACCAAAGACTTAGAGCAAATAGGCTTTGTCGTTAGAGCAAACGAAAATGTAATATTGATTTTCGATCAGTCAGCTCACTTTGTGGATTTTGGTGTCAAAGCGGAGCATGGGAATATCAATATATTTAGTGTCAATGGTTCATGGAACGGGTTTCTTGTACCAACCCAACAAGAAGTTTATCTCCGTTTTAACACTATGAATCAGTGGACAGGATTAACGATATGATCAAAAAGCGAAGATGCTGGTAGAGTAAGGGACTGGCGTAGTGATTAAGATTTGACATATCTCTGTTTCTGTCCCTTTCGTTTAGGTAAGGATGGGTTAAACGGAGTGAACTCATTGGCACAATGATTGTGTTGGTTGTGCTTTGCTTCACCCAACTTACAGTACAGCTTCTTTCGCCACATTGTATGCTGGCTGGTGTTTTTTCGTCTGAATCACAGTTCAACTTTGACGTAATTAATGAGGCGATAGCAAGATGTAGTCAGGAGTATTTTGTATGCGCATTGAATTCCAATGACTTCTTAAAACTTCATACTATAATTGGGAAGGATGCGGCAATTTTAACTAACGATGAGTTAGAACAGATTATCAATGAATTAATGCAAAGTCGATTCGATATTCGCAACTAAAAGCAAAAACCATAAGGTTAGGTGAACTCAGCATTAACCTCAATTTATTATGCCCGAAGGGCAGAAAGGATATAGCCAGGGGTGAAGCCCCATAAGCGCTAACTTGTTTTGAAGAACTCGAAGCATTTTGAGATCTGCATCTTTCGGGTTCTTGGATTTTCCGCTAAAGAGCAAGCAATATCGTTCCAGTACTTAAGAACTTCCTGTAATAATAACGCTGGTTCTATAGCCCGTTTTACTTGATGAAGCATAAAAGCAAATTTACGCCATTGGCTTTGAGTCT
>SOEU01000040.1 GCA_021646415.1 Candidatus Brocadia sp. | reverse complement strand
TAGTCACTTATCATATTATTTCAGCTTGAAACAACTCGCTTTTGAAAAATAGTGCCTGCTAGGGTTTCTTTTTCAAACTTTTTTGTCAAAGAACAGTTTCATTTGGCACAGTCTGTTTGTTTGTCCGCGCCACACTATACAATTCACATTTTGTGAGTATATTGAGTATATGCCCTTTTTTCTTTCCTGTCATTCCTGCCTTCCTTAGCTGGTTTTGATGGGTCCGCTTCGCTTGACCCATCCTGCTCTTTGAAGTTTAAAACGGCAATGCTTCCAGTCTGTTTTTCAATTTTCCTATCCACTCATCCTCATCTATTTCAATCTGATTTGAAGGATTACAGGAATTCAGAAATCCCGTAATCTCCTCACTACACTTTACGCAGTGATATAATTTCCACGCACATTGAGCCATGACATAATTAGTCTCCTATTGATGGTTGTTGCTGTTTAACGATGCATCCAGAAATGCAGCCTCAATCTTTTTTAAAATGTACAGTATCTTACTATGCGTTGCTGTTTTTTGTGCCTCTCGTGTTTCCTGAGTTTTTTGGGTTTGTAAAATTTCCTGGGTTCGTTTCGTTTGCTGAGTAGCTGTACCGCTTAAAAGCATTTGGGTCTCTATGGCAGATGATTTTGCGGAATAATACACGTCGGCTGCCTTAGACATGGTATTGGATATTTTGTCCACTTGCTCTTTTGATACAGCGTTATTAATTGCATCGTTTACGACGCCATTGATTACCGGCTCGAAACCGCTCCGGGCAAGAATTGTATTCATATGGCAGGTTGAAAGGAATAATGTTACGGTGAACAGATACATTTTGTTCATATCAATGATTCTTCTCAATAATCACTGTTAATCTCTTCTTTGTATTGAATCCTTCATGTCCCCCGCTGGCGGGGGTGCAGGGGGTGGATTGGGCTTCTTCCCCACTTCAACTTCCCTTTATCATGAATACAAGTTTTCATCTTGAACCTTACGGCAATGGTTCACCAATCATTGCAGAGTAACTGTCTAAACAAACGTCTGGATATTCAGGTTATAAAACTACCGGAATTTTCACTCATGCCATTCCATCCCCTTAATCCCCCGCCAGCGGGGGACAATGGATTGCAACATCTCCGGCAATTTTCATACCCTGGTGAGTCACAAGCGGGCACTGACAAACACGGCTTGTCCATGCACCTCAAATCGCTTAACTTAACATCTATACCTCCACACCCTTTTCTAGGGGGGTGGTTACGGTTGTGTTGTATCGGGAATATTCCGATAATAAAATTTCAAGCCCCATCGAAATTTCTTCTCTTGTTTTTCATTTAGACCAGTTTGGAGGTGGCACAGACAAACTCTGTTTGTCTGTGTTTTCTATTCCAAATCCATGGATGCATTCAAACAAGCACGGACAAACCTGTTTGTCCGTGCCACCCGGTCCATTGGTAGGATAAGCGTCCCCGCTTGTCATCAGGATACCAGGCGAGGACGCATACCCTTCCGATGTTATCGCAAAACCTCAAATTCCCCCTCCGACTTGTGGTATTTGCAATCCGCTGTGAATTGCCAAATCGCCGTCAAAAGATGGCTCCTACCCGTGTGTTCCCAAAGAGTCTCCGAAGGACTATTTTACTGATAAGAGATTTCAAAGCTGCGGTTGTAGAGCGACGAGGCTCGTCGCTCTACATTGAGTTAATTCATTGTCATTGTCTTTTTGATTTAATCATACTTTACTGTAAAATTTTTCACTTGTACCGGCGTCTTTCTGTCTTTAAAAGTCCCATCTCCCAACTGCCCGAATTTATTATCTCCCCAGGCCCAAACTGTTCCGTCTGATTTTAAGGCAAGGCTATGCTGCCAGCCTGTACTAATATCGGTAATGTCTTCTAATTCTTTAACCTTAACAGGGATATTCCGTTCGGAACGTGTCCCGTCTCCCAATTGTCCGTTGGAATTATCTCCCCACGAAAATACCTTTCCCTCCGAATTTAAGGCAAGGTTGTGCCATCCCCGGGCAGATATGCTGGTTATGGTATCGATATTCATTGCCTGTACCGGGGCGCGTCTTTCTTCCAGTGTTGACCCGTCTCCCAGTTGACCGTACCGATTGTTTCCCCATGTCCATACGGTTCCGTCCGATACCAATGCAATGCTGTGGATATACCCTCCATTTACGTTTGATACGTTGCTCAGTCCATTAACTAACACTGGTGTGGTAGTGTCTGTGCTCGACCCGTTTCCCAGTTGTCCATAAAAATTATTGCCCCATGCCCAGATGGTGCCGTCTGATGATCGTATGGCAAGGCTATGGTCTCCGCCGCAGGCAATTGCCGAAATATTTGAGAGGCTGTTTACCTGAACCGGTATTTCTGAGGCGCCCACGATGGTTTCATTCCCAAGCTGTCCGCTCCAGTTACTACCCCATGCCCACACGGTGCCATCTGATTTTAAAGCCAAACTGTGCTGGTAACCGCCTGCAATTGCGACGACGTCTGTTAAATCTTTTACCTGCACCGGTGTTTTCCGGTTTCTAAAGGTTCCGTCGCCGAGCTGTCCGTAATTGTTGAGCCCCCATGTCCATACGGTGCCATCGGATTTTAGCGCCATGCTATGCCATGTTCCAGCAGAAATGGCGATCACGTCTTCAAGCCCTTTTACTAATACGGGTACGTTCTTTTTGGAGTGTTTCCCGTTTCCCAGTTGTCCGAAATTATTTCGTCCCCACGACCAGACTGTACCGTCTGATTTCAGGGCAAGGCTGTGATAGCCTCCCCCGGAAATCATCAGTGGTGATGCCTGGAGATTAACGGAAATGAATAAGAGTATGGGAAAAATGAAGATGGTGAAATACTGCAAGCGCGTCGCTCCTTTTTTCATAAACCTGATGGTATAGGAATCTTTTGAATCACCCTTTTAGCTTTTCTAATTTCTTTACATCCAGCAAGTCCTGCTCTCTTCCTGTTGCTTTTTTATTTGAATTAAATCCAAATTCCCGGAGCGCTTCCATTACCCTAATCCGAACGAGTCGGAAAAGACCGTAGTGGCAAGGCGCGCCTTGCCACTACAAAAATATTTTTGCTGAAAAGGTCAAAATATTTTTTACAAGGTATCAATTGCATTATTTTTGGATGCTTCTATGAGAATATCCAAATCTTTGGTGGCTCTTGGTATTAAATGAACACTTAAAGACGTAACATCGATATCACATATCGTAATACTTTAGTTTTTTGAAAAATTCCAGAAAAAAAGAAAACGCCGAAGGGGTAATATGATTATAGGAAACACGGTAAAACCACGCCCAATCCCGAAGGGATGACATAATCACCACGATCAGAATGTTTCATAAAAGATAAAATTATATCACCCCTTCGGGGTTAATTATGGGTTTTTCGTATAATTTCTATAATCATTTCATCCCTTCGGGATTATTGGAATTTTTCAAAAAACTAAAATGTTATCATATATCTAACTTTGTGATAATTTAACAATCTTAAGAACTCGTCGAAGTCTTTGTGCATTAATATCTACTCCTTTTTGTATCCAATAGCATTCTTCCCATAGTGAATAAGATGTTTCGGTTTTTTTTAATTTATTGACTGATTTCATATCTATCCCTCATTAACATATTGTCTTCTAACTCAAAATTATTTACCGGCATGTTTCTTGTTTTTTTTAAACAAATCCAGGAGTTTCCCTTTTGCAGAGCCTTTTACCAGGGAAGATATGGCTGCGCCCAACGGGTTGGAGATCGATAATCCGGCGGCTATTGCAATGGCGATCACCCCGCCAATGCCCATCAGGGCGAGCATCTTTTTCAGTTTTTTGACGTCAATGGCAACCTCTTTATTTTCGATCAATTGCTTCAGTGCAATCATCTGTTCTTCCTGCGTATCGTCGGGCTGTGCCTTGTCGCTTTCCCACCTGCTCACGGTTGAAAAGCTCACCCCCAGGGCTTTCGCAAATTCAGCCTGAGTTGCCCCCATCTTTTCACGGAGTTCTCTTATTTCTTTTGAACTAATCATCTTATTTCTCTTTAGCCAGTTTTTTAACACCCCCCTGTGTTCCCCCTTGCGAAGGGAGGAAAAAGAGGGGGTTCTTTAGCAGTGCTATGAATATACCATAAAATAAATATTATGCAAGTCAAATAATTTGCATATGCAAATTACCTAGAGCCGAAAGAACCGTATAGTAAACAAAAAGGGGAAGCTGTCATTCCTGCAAAAGCAGGAATCCAGTGGAAATGACACAAAAAGAACGGCATGTTAACTTATTTGTGACGTTTACGATACATATTATAGAATTACTGCGCATTCTTTTGATTAAGGAGTTGTTGTATCGGAATTCCCCGCATATGGCTGAATGACAAAACCTATGCTTTTTATGGAAGCGGCAAATGAAATATTTTCGAATGAACTTAAGAGGAAATGGATGAGGGTTTTAGTACTGCAACAATGGTTGGGGAAAAACCTAACCCGAACGAGTCGGAAGAGTATTTTCTGATAGGAGATGCTGAAATAAGCTTGTCCTGATAAAAATCAGGATTCAGCATGACATTTTCCGCTTTTGTCATTCCGAACTTGTTTCGAAATCTCCTGCATTATAATAAGTTTTCTTCCGCTGATTTTTTGCCAAAACTTGTCCCTGTATGTTTTGAGCAGGGAATGTCAAAATCTTTTTGGAAGATACTATTCATCCCCCCACTTGGTGCATCACGACGTGCCCCTTGCCGGAATGCACAGAAGGTTTCAGGTTTGCAGCGCGGAGAAAGGCTTCGGTAAGTTGTTCTTCGGTAGGATTGTTTCGCAGAATGGCCTTTAAGTCAATCTCACCACCAGACAATAAGCAAGAGCGAAGCTTCCCGTCTGAGGTCAAGCGGAGACGGTTACACGAATTGCAAAAGGGCTGACTCACCGCTGATACAAATCCCAATGTTCCCATAGCGCCCTTGATCTTATATGTTTTTGCAGCACCGCTGCCGAGCATGGGAGGCGGAAGCGCTACGAGTTCGTTATCTTTTCCGATGATATCGATAATATCGGCCATTGGAATATACTTGTCCTCAGAGGCCAGACTTTCTTTATTCATTGCCATATATTCAATAAAGCGTACTTCAAGATCCCGTTCCAACGTGAGCTTCGCAAACTCTTCGAATTCGTCGTCATTAATTCCCTTCATGGCAACCACGTTAATCTTTGTGTTTTTAAATCCCAAATGAAGAACGTCCTCAATTCCGTCCAGGACGTCTTTTAGCTTCCCACCCCTGGTGATCTCTTCAAACTTTGTGTCATCCAGACTGTCGAGGCTGATGTTTAATCTGAATAACCCGATTTCCTTTAGTACCTTTGCATAGTTTTTCAGATAAATACCATTTGTCGTTATGGCCAGATCTTCGATACCCTGAACATTTCCGAGCATTCGAAGTAAGTAGTCAATATTTTTCCTGAAAAGCGGTTCCCCGCCTGTCAGGCGAAAACTCTTGATCCCCAACTTTACGGCATGCCGCACCACGGTTATGATCTCCTCATATGTCAGAATATCCTTATGCTTCGAGAGATCCAATCCGCCCTCGGGTCTGCAATAAACGCATCGAAGATTACAGAGGTCTGTTACCGATATCCTTAATCGGTTTATCCTTCTCAAATATTTATCTATAATGCTCATGATCTGATCTTTATAGTATTCCCTTGCAAAACCTCTTTTATTTCGAATTTGCCAAAAAAACAACCGATAGTTTCTGTTATTCAGTACCAGGTAACTCTTTTTGGATTTGGCTGTGCAGGGTTATGAATTTTCCGTATTGTAACTTGTCTTTGATACTATCTGGTATTCCTTCATCTTTCTCCATAAGGTTGTCGTAGAAATTCCCAGATTGCTTGCAGCTTGTTTTCGATTCCCGGCATGTTTCCGCAGGGATTCAATAATTGTTTTTCTCTCCTCCTGCGCCAGGGCAGCCCGAATACCACCCATCTCAATCATGACGTTTATGGTATCCGCTGATGACGCACTTTGCAACGCCAGGTCAGCAATGGTTATGTGGCTACCCTTCGCAAGCGTAACAGCCCTCTCAATTACATTTTCCAATTCCCGGACATTCCCGGGCCACGGGTAATTCAAAAGCAGTGTCATTGCGTCTCCGGATATTTCCGGTGGTCTCTTTTTCAGCTTGTTCGAGTACATATTTACGAAGTAGTTGATTAAAAGTGGAAGGTCTTCTTTCCTTTCTCTGAGTGGCGGCAAATGAATCCTGATCACATTGAGCCGGTAAAATAAATCTTTTCGAAAGGACCCATTTTTGGTAGCCTCTTCAAGGTCTTTGTTTGTCGCGACAATAATCCGGATATCCAGGTAAATTGGCTTATTATCACCAACCTTCCGTATCTCGCCATTTTGCAGGAATCGAAGGAGTTTGACCTGGGTCGAAGGTGATGTCTCGCCAATCTCATCTAAAAACAAGGTGCCGCCCTGCGCCTCTAAAAAGATACCTTTTTTATCTTTTACTGCTCCCGTGAACGAACCCAGGACGTGCCCAAACAATTCGCTCTCTTGCAAGTTCTCCGGCAATGCCCCACAATTTACCACAACAAATGGTTTATCAGCCCTGAGACTATTGCTATGGATGGCACGCGCGATTAACTCCTTGCCCGTCCCGCTTTCTCCGGTAATCAGTACGGTACTTTCACTGTTTGTCAGTTCCACAAGGATATTCAGGAGACGCATCATTACAGGGGAATTGCCAATAACACCCTCAAATTTATACTTTTCCTTAACTCCTTTTTGAAGGTTATTGACCTTGTCTGACAAGCGTTTCTTTTCTAATGCCCGTTCAACCACGGAAAGTATATCAGAAAGCTGAAAAGGCTTGGTAACGTAATCGTAGGCACCATTCCTCATCGCCTGAATTGCACTGTCAATCGTACCAAAAGCAGTCATGACAACAACCTCTGTCGACGGAGTGATACGTTTAATGATCGACAGCACCTCCAGACCGTCCATGGCTTCCATTTTAAGATCCACGACCACCAAATCATAGACATGGTTTTTTTGAAATTCTACAGCCTTTTCTCCGTTTTCAACACTATCGACATTATAGCCGGCCCTCTTAAAAGCTATCACGAGAGATTCTCGCATATTTTTTTGATCTTCAACAACCAGAATATGGAACATACGCTTTATGGAAATTTATACTGGAATGGTCTTAATTTGTTTACTTTTTACCGGCAATCTAATCGTAAATATGGTCCCTTTGTTTTGCTTACTCTTCACATCTATTACACCACCATGGTTGTCTACGATACGATGCACAATGGAAAGTCCTAATCCGGTGCCTTTTGATTTTTTTGTAGTAAAAAAGGGCTCAAATATCTTTCTGATAATCTCAGGCGGAATTCCCATACCTGTATCTGCGATCACGATTTCTATCCCGTTATTATCAGGAACCTTCGGCATTCTCACACGGATGAAGATTTTTCCGCCTCGTGGCATCGCATCAATCGAATTTACCAGTAAATTCCAAAATACCTTCCTGATCCAATTCCGATCTACATGAATCCTGGGAATATCATTCTCATAAATTTTTACAATCTTGATTTCTTCATGAAACCGTGCATCCTGCTCTAACAAAAACAGTGTTTCGTCGATAATCTCAAGAATATCACTCTTGATGAAATGATACTCGGCAGGATGTGCAAAGGTGAGGAAGTTGGTAATAATACTATTGAGCCGGTCAGTTTCCTCCACAACCATCTCAAATAACTTTTGATCGTCATCCTTTAAAAATAAGTCTCTTTTCAACATACCGACTGAATTCGATATGGCACCCAGAGGGTTACGGATTTCGTGGGCAATCGAGGCTGCTAACTCACCTATTGAGGCCAACCGTTCGGAGCGCCTTATCTGTTCTTCGATTCTCTTGCTGTCCGTTATGTCCCGCATAATCCCCTCAATGCCTATAATAGTTCCTTTTTTATTTTTGATTGGATAGGTATTCTGAGAGACCCATAACTCCTCACCATTCTTACAATAGATTCTATACTCTAAATCTTTTGATGCTTTTAATTCTCCGGTAAGCACCTTTCGCGTTGTTTCCCTGACTAATTCACCATCGTGCTTATGGATCATTCCCATGGCAATGGAAGGGTTTTCATAAAATTCCTGGGGATCATATCCCGTTACATTCTTCAATGCACTGTTGAGAAACAAATATCGCCCTTTTTTGTCCAGCCTGAATATTACATCTTCGATATCCTCAACGAGATTCCTGTACTTTTCCTCAGACTCCTTAATTTTATCAAAAAGACATGTGTTGTCAATTGCAATGGCGAGTTGCGGAGCAATCTTATTAATAATATCCACATGGTTTTCTGAATAATTATGAACATTTTTACTTCCGAAGTTAAGACTTCCAATGATCTCACCCTTGCATATCAGAGGAAACGACAGACGTGATTTGATCCCCTCTTTAAACAAAATCGGATCTGTGGAAAAACGTCCCCGTGACGTATCACTAACCATGTAAACTTCACCATCTTCCACAACTTTCCCGGCCAGTGTTCCATATTTAGAATAATGCATACCCTCTTCCAATCTGGAACCACGGTAATCTTTCGAAACAGCAAAAATCAAAAGCTCTTCCCTTTTTTCATCAAGAAGAGTAATGCTCATACGGTCAAAATCGATGACCTTGTTCAGTTCTTCGCTGAAAGATTTATACACTTCCCGAATGTCAAGGTTTGAAGCGAGAATCTTGTTGATGTTATTCATGATATCTTTCTCTTGCTCCAGCTTCTTCCTTTCGGTTAGATCGATGATAATCCCCTCGTAGCCAATAATGTTATTCCGTTCATCACGTCTGAGATTACTCGTCATCAGGCAGGGCACCCTGATACCATCTTTCTTTTTTAATTCTACCTCATAATCCTTGATAAAACCGTTTTTGCATACCATTTCCTTAATCGCCTTACCCTCTGCCTGGCTGAAGAACAAGTGCTGAACCAGGTTCAATTTCAGGATCTCATTTTTTGACTCATATCCAAATAAGTCCACACCGGCTTGATTAATGTCTGCAAACTGGCATTCCGTATCGCAGAAGAATACGACGTCTTTACTTGTCTCAAAGAGACGTCTGTATTTCTCTTCTGATACCCTCAGTTTCCGCGTCCTCTCTTCAACAATCTTTTCCAGTTGTACCGTATAACTATGAAGTTCCTGCTCTAATAATTTTTGTTCCGTAATATCCCTTGCAATCATCACAAAACCAATTGGTTTCCCACCGGTAGATTGTCGCGTAGTAAATGTACTATATCCGGTAAACACCTCTCCATTTTTACGCACCAATTGCATTTCGCTTTTATACCTGCCAGTAATCAGCGTTGTCTCTAACATCCTTCTTACCTTCCCTGATTCAACATCTCCTTTTGTATACAATAGTTGTATACTTGATTTTTGAACCAATTCTTCCGGCTCATACCCAAACATCCTTTTTGCGCCTTCATTAAAGGCCAGGATATTCCCGTCAAGATCAGCCGCTATGATTGAATGCTCGGTAGAACTTACCAGAATGCTATTTAAAAAATTTGATGTTTCTTGCAGTTTCGCTGTCTTCTCCTGCACAGATTCAGCCATGACATTGAATGCATCCCCCAACTCACGGACTTCATCCTCAGTCTTTATCATAACCCGTTGGGACAAATCCCCTGCTGACATCTTCCGGGTAGCCGTTATCAATTCCATAATAGGATTGGCAATCTTCTGCCCAATTACCAACGCAAATGTAATCCCGGCAACCGCCAAAACCACTCCTGCAATAGTCAAGTAAGAAAGAATTTTTAAGACAGGATTCTTTAAATTATTCATGGCTAAAGATACTTCGCTGGCTCTCGCTTCTGTAATGACACCCCATTTCAGTTCAGGTATCCGATACCATACCCCTATCACTTTTTCGCCCAGGTAGTTCGTATAGCCATTCACATCAAACCCATCAACACCCTCTAAACAGGAAATTACGCTTTTGGTAAATTGCCTGGTTTGTGGCACAACAACCGTCAATTCCAGTGTTGTTCTCTTCTTGATTAACCCAATATGTTTTAATTGATCGGCAAACCTGGATTCTGTAATCATCTGGCCATATTTATTGATCGCATAAGTATCACAACTATCCCCATACCGCATCTCCTGTATTTCCTTATTAAGAACTGACAGATCGGCCTGAAACATTATGACCCCTGTCACCGGTCCGTCCTTATTTCTTACAGGTACAGAGATGTACATGATAGGCAATCCTTCTGACCTGTTCCCGAAGTCACTCAAATCATAGAAAACAGAGGATACGATGTCTGAAACACAGGTCTTGCCTTCCGCAGCCTGATTGAAGCCTTCAACATCACCAACGTTTAACCCTATCAGTTTGTCATCCGTGGACAGTCTGACATTGCCAGACATGTCACTAATCATAAACCTGTGAAAACCCGGTTGCAATGGTATGTGGGAAAGAAACCGAGAAATGGTATCAGTATCCGTTTTTGTCAAATTCACTGCACTCACTACAAACGGATTATGGGCGATGCGTTCTGCATCGCTTTTCAATTTATTTAACCATTCTTTTACTTGGGATACTTTTTTGGAACCGATCAATTGCAAATTGCTAATCGTCGTTTTCTGGATGGCTTTTTGTGCGGAAGGATATGCAATAAGTCGCATTACCAATAATGGCGTAAGGACAGCGACCAGAAAGAGAAAAATTAATTTGTTCTTGATTGAACGAAACATTGCGCTACCTTACTGCGAGGGAATTAGTAATTCATTGATTGTTCCCAAATACATTGTCAAATAATTTTTGGGAAGGATACTCCGAAAAGGAAAAGAAGGGTAGTATCAAAAAAGGAAATTAATGTTCAGGAATTGATAAGGAAGCACATTCGATAGAAAATAGTATTAAGCAAACCATTTTCTCGTTTTTTATCAGTATTGCAAATTCGTCTGAATTTGCTCAATCATCACGTCGTTACTTGATTTTTTCAACAAAATCAGGGTCTACCGGAACCTTACCGAGAAAAGGTACTTCCCTATATTCTGTAATTTTATCGAGTTCGTCTTTGCGAGTCCTGACAAATACTTCACATTTCTTGACTATTTCACCAAAAGCCTTTGCCGCCTCTGAATTGGGATAGGCAGCTACAAATGCCTCGCCATTATCGCATTTTTCCGTAATCCCGGGATCCAACGGTATCTTACCAAGAAACGCTACGCCCAATTCTCCACAAACCTTCTCCCCTCCGCCCGTTTTAAACACATCAATCTGTGTATTACAATGGGGGCAAACCAGGCCGCTCATATTTTCAACAATCCCAATAATTGGCACATTGCTATCCCGTGAGAAAACAACAGCCTTCCTTACATCCAGCAGTACCACATCCTGAGGTGTTGTAACGATCACAGAACCGTCCACCTTCCCGATAAGCTCAATAATAGAAATTGCCTCATTTCCAGTCCCCGGTGGTAAATCCACCAAGAGAAAATCCAAATCTCCCCAGCACACGCTTCCCATCAACTCGCAGAGAAAATCCCATTTTGCAGAATCCCTCCAGATGACCGGCATTGACGGGTCTTCAATCAAAAAGGAAAGTGATGCCACCTTTAAATTTGGTAATACTTCCAGCGGCAGCACGCCACCACTGCTGCCCTTGAGCCTTTTTCCCTCCACACCTAACATTATGGGGATGTTGGGGCCGTGGATATCTGCATCAGCTATTCCGACCTTATAGCCCTTTCGGGCTAATGCAACACCGAGGTTTGTTGTTACCGTGCTCTTACCCACCCCACCTTTATTGCTCATCACAACGATTTTATATTTAATGTCTTTCATACGTTGGGCTATTGCCCACTTGTTGTGCTCTATCTGGTCCAATTGACACGATAACTGTTTCTCACAAAGCTCACAGGTAAACGGAATCTTACAGTCTGACATCACATCCCCTTTCATAAACTTATGCTCCCCATTTTACATCCTTAAATTAAAACTACCTTTTAGATACAATCTTAATCGCACAAGTGTTATTTATCGTATAACAGGCGTATTCACAAACTCCGCAGCCGACACATTTCTCTTCACTAATCACGGGCTTGCCGTCCTCCTGATAAAGTGCATCACCACGCAAAGGACATTTTATATAACACAGTTGACAATCCTGCCCACCCCATGCAAGGCATCGCGACTGATTAATCCTGGCAATACCCATCTGAACTTTATCTACATGCTCAACGGGCTTTAAAGCCCCTTCTTTACAGGCAGCAATACACAACAACCCGTTGCATAATACACAGGGATTTTCCCTGGGCATAATAACAGGAGTGCCTACAGCCACATCCATCAACCCGTGGTACTTCTTGATTGCTTTCGCAGGACATACCTTGATACACTCATCACAGCGGGTACACAAGGAAAGAAATTCGGCCTCTTCAACAGCGCCTGGAGGGCGCAAGTAATCACCCTTGGGCATTATGCGGTCAACTTTTTTACTGGCATAATCTGCAACTTTGTTTCCCATGAAGGCGAACAAGTCTTTAAAAAGTTGCCGTCTGTCCAATATTTTTTCCGTATTATCCATAAAAACACCCCTACGCAAAATTTTAATTTAATAATAGTTGATTTGTCAAGGTTAAATCACGACCACATTTATGCTTCGAAAAGTTGAAAAATTCTTTTTTATTTCTGAAATGTATCTTTTATAATTATTATTTATGCAATTAAAAGTACCAACAATCTCCATTGTGGGTAAATCTAACAGTGGCAAGACCACCCTTATTGTAAAGCTCGTTCGGGAATTGAAATCCAGGCGTTTTAAGGTCGCCACCATTAAACACAGCCATCATAGTTTCGAACTAGATCAGGAAGGAAAGGATAGCTGGCTGCACACCAGGGCTGGGGCCGATGCAGTTGTTGTGGCTTCACAAAAGATGACGGGAGTCATACGCGTCGTGTCTGAAGAACTTCCTCTACCAGAAATTGTAAACACCTATTTACAAGATATGGACATTATCCTTGCAGAGGGCTACAAGACCCAGGCTATTCCGAAGATTGAAGTCTTGCGTTCAGAAATCAGCACTGCGTTGGTATGTAAGAATGACCTGAACTTAATGGCTGTCATTGGCGACAAGAAACCTGAAATCAATATACCCTTTTTTCATATCGATGACAAAGCTTCTTCTATCGTTGATTTTCTGTTATCGAGGCTGAAAAAAAGTTCTGCTGAAAGTTGTGCCTAAAAACATGCAGAACAACATCTGCAATGGGATACAAAAGAACACACACATCCAAAAATTTCGTGCCTGAATCCTATTACGAGAATGTCATTGACAACAACATACACATGCGGTACACTTTTCTCATTGACCGGGAATCAATATTAGTTTTTATCATTTGACATAATATCCAACTAGACATGAATTTAAAGCACCTCCTCCAAATACTTAACACAAAATTATGTTCATTAAGATACGTCCAGAATTTTTCCAAAAAAACCTGTTTTCACTTCTTATTGTTGCATCCCTGGCTATACACGCTATCCTCATATTCATGTCTCCACAGGCAGGTCAGATTCTCAGTTTAAGGTCACTTCGAGACAGTTTTATCCGTGAACCAAGCGAATATGCAGTTACCCTGGAACTTGAAAATGCCGAAACCCGGATAGAAAATAGTTCAGATTCAAATACCGAACAAAATGAAAGCAAGCCAGAGAAAGACGAAGATGCTGAAAAAAAGAAGCAGAAAATGTTTACCGACACTTCCGAGAATACTAAAGACGAGGAAGCAAACGTCGAAACGGATAAGATCGGTGAAAAAGGGTCTATAGCAAAGGATAATTTTCCTGACGACAAGCAACCGGTCAATAATGAACCCCATGCTGAAGGGCATTCTAAAGCACCGTTTTTGGGCAAGGGGAAGGCTGGCGCCCCTTATGAGAACCGACAGCAGCAACAGGAACAGGAAGTTATGGCACAGGCAATTATTCCTGAGGATAGTACCCATGATAAAAACACTCCTCCCCGCTATGCCAATCTGCCCAAAGGACTGGAGAAGCAAGAGATTCCTCCTGTAAAACCCTTACATAAGGAACCATTCCAGGCTCCTTCTGAAGAAAAAAAGATGAATGCAACAGAGGTAAAGACAATCAAACTGGACAAAACGATAGAAGCAGAAAATACCGCACAATCATCGAAAAGAGAACGGCTCACCATTGGGTATACTATCAGAGAAGAAGAAGCACCACTGCCTTATAGTGAGGGGGTATTATTTACTGATAAACAGGATGAAGTAAACAAGGACACTGAAACAGAAGAAGAATCATTAGCGCCTCTCAAAGAACAATCGTCTCTTAAGGAACACGAAGCTTTAGAAAATGCGGATGCAGAGGCAAAAGATCTTAATAAGTCGAAAGAAACAAAGAATACTGCAATTTTTCAGTCTGAAATACCTCCGGCGCCTTCACCAGAATTGCCGGGCGTTGAAACTCAGCGCAGGCTCGAAAGGGGATTGGATGAGCAAGAAAGACCTGGCGAACTGAGAAAACCCAAGATCTCTTTTAATGTTAATGCAAAAACTGAGGGGACAAGCAATGACCCGGTACTTTTTGAGGACACGATATCAAATGCAGTAATCCCGGGTGCGCCGTCTTTTAATGTCAAAAAACATGAATATGCCGATTACTTTAAGCATATCAGGGACAGGATATCCCTGTATTGGTTCCTTGGGTATGGAACCCGTGCTGAGATAAAGCTTGAAACCAGAGATGACAAACCAATCATTGTAGAATTTAAGGTATTGCCTGATGGTTCTATTGATGGAGTAAAGATTGTGGATGATGCGGGAAATTTTAATCTTGCATCACGGCTTATATCCTCGATCAAAAATGCAGCACCGTTGAATCCTTTCCCATCCAATATCAAGGAGCCATCAATCGATGTGAGGTTTAATTTCTATTTTTTCTAATTTAATTGTATAGGATTTTTATTTTATTTATGCGGTTTTTCAGATGGTATGAAGCATAAAAATCCCCCTTAGGAAAGGGGGATCAAGGGGGTTGTAAAATAGCTAGGGAAAAAAACAACCCCCTGTTTCCCCCTTTCCTAAGGGGGACTAACTTGAAATTTGTGGTTCAGTTTTAACAATATTATTTTTATAAACAGGAGGAGATAATACCTTGGAATGGCTCATAGGTGGTGGTCCCATCATGATACCACTTTTCGTTTGTTCCGTTTTAGCCCTTGCGGTGATCATTGAAAGGGCAATAAATTTGCGCAGGGACAAAGTCTTAAAACCGGAGATCATCCAGACCATAGAGGCAATACGCAGTCAAAAAGATATACCCTTTGCAATCTCCAGATGCGAGGTGATTTCTGGTCCTTTTTCTAATCTGTTGAGGCGGATCCTCACCAATAACCATCTCACACGGGAGGAAAAATTTATTGATATACAGGCTGCTGGACGACAGGAAACCAAGTCGCTCGAAAAGAGACTTTTGGTATTAGAAGTCATTACAGCTGTAGCCCCCTTATTAGGATTACTTGGAACGGTATTGGGGTTAGAGGATATCTTCGGGATTATTTCCGAACTGGGACTCGGACAGGCCAAGGCATTTTCGGCAGGTCTGGCAGAAGCGATTCGAACAACCGTATTTGGACTCTTCATTGCAATCCCGTCACTGGTTGCCTATAGCTATTTCGATAAAAAGGTGGATACCTTTGTCCTGGAAATGGAAGAATACTCTATACATATCCTTAATAAACTCTATCCTGCTCAAGATTCTGATAAAAAATAACTATGCGATTCCGTGAAAAACGTCTTACAAAATCTATCATAAACCTTACCCCTATGGTAGATATGCTGTTCCTGATACTCTTGTTTTTTCTGGTTACATCCAGCTTTATAGAACAGCCGAATATCAAACTGGAACTCCCCTCAACCAAATATGCATCTACCGGTAAAATCGAGGAGCGGGTCTTAACTATTTCCCGGGATGGAAAGCTATTCTTCCAGAACGAACCCGTTGAGCGAAAAAATCTTGTATCGGTATTAAAGAATGCCTTTTCGAAGCAAGACGAAAAGACCCTTATCTTGCGGGCAGATAAAAATGTATCTTACGGCACCGTCGTTGATATCATGGATGCAGCCAAAGGGGCAGGTTTAAGGAGAATCGTTGCCCCCACTATTCTTGAACCTGAAAAACAGCCTTAACCTCATCACCCGTTTCGCAGGAATAACAACCTTCTTTTGTCGTCTACTATAAGTTCTTGTAGAGGTTAAGAATGCGAAAATGTATCATGAAAAAATCAAAGGCTAAACAAAATAAAATTGTCCCGTATTTCATGAGCATAGCCCTTGTTGCGATCACGGCTTTTCTGGGGGGCCTCATAAGGGAAGCTATTGAGACGGCAAATATTGTCATTTTTTATCTCCTGATTGTTGTGATGACTGCTGTCTGGTAGGGAAGATACCCGGCAATCACAACCTCCGTGTTGGGTGTTTTGACGTTTGATTATTTTCTTGTGACGTCCTGTTTAACATTTGTGGTTTCTGACGTTCAATATGTTTTTACCTTTATTGGACTTTTAGCCGTGGGATTAGTGGTCAGCGCCCTTGCGTCAAAAACCAGACAACAAGCCATGGACGCGCGGGGGAGGGAAGAGCAGACAGCAATGCTATACTGTTTGAGCAAAGATCTGGCCGCATCTGATTCCTTAGAGGCCGTGTTGCACGCCATTCGAGCGAATGTGGGAGGAATATTTGATTGCCGTGTTGCGGTTTTTCTGGCGGCAGACTACCGGATTACTCCAGGCAGTTTTGACACTGGTTTTCCTATTGATGAACATGAAAATACCATCGCTGCATGGGTTTTTAGGAATGGCAAGCCGGCCGGATGGAGTACAGATATCTTACCTGCTGCCAAAGCACATTATATGCCATTAAAGACATCGCAAGGGGTCTGTGGTGTTTTAGGAGTTTTCTTTAAAGACAATAAGGCAAGTCTTGACCCTAGAGAATGTAATTTATTGGGCGCATTGGCAAGTCAGGCGGCGATTGCGGTTCAGCGGGCGAAACTAACCGAAATTTCCCGACAGATGGAGCTTATAAGGGAAACTGAAAAACTCCAGGCGGCGCTTTTGAATTCCATCTCTCATGATCTGAGAACGCCGCTGGTAACGATCATGGGGGCATTAAGCAGTCTTTTACAGGACTTTTCCTCGATTGACGCCGAAACACGCAAAGAGCTTTTGGAAACGGCTTACGATGAGTCCGGCCACCTGAACCAGCTTGTTGGCAATCTTCTTGATACGACGCGGATCGAGGCAGGTGCTTTGAAAATGAAAACCAAACCCTGCGAATTAAGAGACGTGATTGGCGCTTCCCTGCACCTGCTGAAGGACAAGCTTGAAAAAAGAGACATTCAGATGCACATTCCCCCGGTTTTACCCGAAATTCTTTTGGATTTTACCCTCATGATGCGGGTATTTGTAAATCTCATTGATAACGCCATGAAATATTCCGCGCCGGATACGCCGATTGAGATTACGGTAAAACTTCTGGAAAACAAAGTGAAGATCGAAGTAAAAGACGAGGGCTTTGGAATCCCCGAAGAGGATTTGGTGCGTATTTTCGATAAGTTTTACCGTGCCGTGAAACCACGCCAGATTACGGGGACAGGGCTTGGGCTTTCCATCTGCAAGGGGATTGTCGAGGCACACGGCGGACAGATTTTTGCAGAGAATAATCCCGACAAGGGAGCGACATTCACCGTGATACTATCCCTGGAGGTAAAAGAGGCGTAAAGGGCCTATAGAGCAACTTCGCCGTAACCAAAATGAAAGAGAATGTTAAATATCGAACAAGGAATAACGAATGTCGAAGGAAAAGCAGATGAATATTGCGCTCCACCCCTACTTCATTATTCGAAATTCCTTGTTCGATATTCGGTATTTGAGTTTCTCTTACAATTTTTAACCTTCTCAAAAAACTTACAAAAAATGCGAATCCTTATTGTCGATGATGAAAAAACAATCAGGCGTTTCTTAAAAGCAGCCTTAGTTTCCCACGGCTATGATGTGTTCGAGGCTACAAACGGCGCAGAGGCTTTGAAATATGCTATTTCTTCACATCCTGACGTGATTATTCTGGATTTGGGTTTGCCAGACATGGACGGGATCGATATCACCCGCCAGATACGAGAACGATCGAAAACGCCTATTATTATCCTGTCGGTACGTGAAGATGAATCCGATAAGATCTCCGCCCTGGATGCGGGGGCGGATGATTATCTCACCAAACCTTTTCATGCCGGCGAAATGCTTGCACGAATACGGGCGGTTATGAGAAGGCTACTTCCTCAAAGCGAAAGATCGTTATTTACGGTAGGAAAACTATCGGTAGATCTCGCGCAACACAGTGTGGAAGTAAACGGTCGCCCTGTTCATCTCACGCCAACAGAGTATGACCTTCTCAAAGTTCTTGTCTTAAACGCGGGAAAGGTTATGACGCATGGGCAGATCTTAAAAGAAATTTGGGATAAAACCGAAGACATTGAAGAAGCCTTACATCTCTTAAGGGTGACGGTGAGTAATTTGCGAAATAAAGTAGAACCCGAGCCCGACAGACCCACCTATATTCTTACCGAGCCGTGCATGGGCTACCGCCTGTGTACCGATATGTAGCCCTTGTGATACCCATACTTTTATGAAGGCTATTGTTAAAATTTAAAGTGAAAGATAACTGCGAAGTTATTATAATAGCAATATAAAAAATGACAATATTGTAATTTTGTAGGATGGATGAAGCAAACAGACTGGGTCAAATGAACTTTTTTGCTTCAAAAGTGGGTAAGAACTACTATAAATTACCATTTTTGTACTCGTTTTGTCGCTTTTTAGCCTATAAAATGGGGAATAAATCCCACTGAATAGGATA
>SOEU01000039.1 GCA_021646415.1 Candidatus Brocadia sp. | reverse complement strand
TTGTCTCGTTGTGGGCAAAATCGTTTGCTTGCCATTATTCCTTTGAATTCAAATAGTTATACTTATTGTGGCAGTTCATAAAACGTCACGTATTTAGTATTTTTTAGTTCCCGTGATAATCCCTGTTTAACATAAATATACCGAACATGTAGCATGGAATTTTCTTCGCTTTGATGGACAGCAGGGGTTGCCGTTGCGTTTGCTTATTATAACACAAACGAGTTGGGAAATAATTTATGATTTATAATAATGAATTTCAAAGTTGCGGTTGTAGAGCGAACTTCAGTTCGCTTGCATCCTATGCGAACTAAAGTTCGCGTTACGTTGAAAAACTGCCCAGGCCTAATTTAATTGTATAGAAAATTTATGCGGATTTGAGGTAGGGTGGATTAAGGCGTTGGTTTTTACGCCGAATCCACCAATATCATTTCCAGGAAGGTGGATTCGCTTTCGCTTAATCCACCCTACTTGTAATTTGATTGTATGGAAATTTTCATTTTATTTATGCGGATTTCCGGGATATATGGTAACCAATTATGTATTTACTTACATAATTGGCGGAAGAGTACCTCCCCTTCATCCCCTCCTTGCGAAGGAGGGGATGAAGGGGAGGTTATAATTTAAAAGGGGGAAAAAGGAAAATGGGGGAAAAATAAAATCTCAATCTGTTCCTGATTAAATTAGGCCTTCGGCTACTTTAAAAGTGTAGTGGCAATTCATGAACTGCCATTACGTGGCTGGTTTGAAATTTCGTAGCATTAAATTAGGCGTTCGGGAATTTTTCACAGCGTAGTGGCAAGGCGCGCCTTGCCACTACATATCCAGTTTTGAGAACTCCTTAGCATTTAATGAACCTCTTTTTTACACCCACATTCCATCCCCATTGGGCATATATCGCACTTTCGTTTCTTGCAATAGTCTTTTCCTAATCGTAAAAGTGCCGCCTCGAAGTCACAGAAGTCCTTGTCCTGGATCTTCTGGAGTGACCAGACCTTCTCAATGGCCGTTAAGGGTTCCTCGCCTGGCTTTATGAGGTCTACTTTTCTTGCAGCCAACACCACCAACTCAGAGGGCTTTGGCCTTGCCTTTGCCCATACATTACGAAGTTCTCGCAGGAATATATTTACCGTCACATCACCGATACCCTTTCCTAAACCTTTCAGGAGATTCTCGAGATCCTCTTCGTCTCTGGCTTTCTGGTGGAGCCTATTCAGATCACCATCGTAGTCTCTTATTAAATCCTCCATGATCTCCAGCAGTTTTGTTGCCGTGGAAAAGTCGTATCTCACATATCCTCCATCGTCCAATATCCTCACAAGCCCATCCCAGCCAGTCTCAAGAACCCTGTCCGGAGAGAGAACGTGGCACCTTTCAAATTCTTTATAGGTCTTTATGGCGATATTCGTACCTATGCGGGCGCCAAAGAGTTTTGAGGCGAGGAACCACTTGAATATTTCGGTGGATTTCCCTTTGGATAGATCGATCCCAAGTTCACTTGAGAATTTCCCGCCAAGTGCAGAAACGAGTTTCCTAATTGTGTCTTTTACATTTCCCATACTATGGTAATATTTGTGGGGAAAATATCAACTTAGTCACTAAAGTTCGCAAGCAACGAGGAAATGAAGCACTCAGATTGGTCTTACCTTGGTTAGCAAATATAAGCTCAGCGAGGTTTTCCGGGGATGTTTTTCCTTAAATTGCTGTTTTTCGGGATATTGCAAGAGCGGCATCTTTGAGAGTTACTTGCTTCCGATACGCCCAATCGACAATAGCCATCCATAGGAGTCCCAGCAAGGCAGTTCCTCCCGCTGCCAGCATTCCTGAAGTAATCCAGCCTATTGGACCAAAAAAATTGGTGACCTCTGCAATTATCCCGGATGCACTTTTAACAATCGCATACCCTCCCCCACCAGCCACAACAAGGAGTATCCCCGCCTTACCAAGGATTTCAAGGATGCTATGCTCAGAAATCCTTTCACTGAAGTACTCCTCATAAATCATCGCGCACATGACCATATCCGTGGCGATCAGGGCGATGTGTGATGGGATTTCAGCGCCTGGTTTTGGTGCCCCGCCAATGACAACATTACCTGCAGAAAATTCTGCAATTTTTAGTAGCGTCTTTCTGCGTTTTCCCCAAATGCTTTTAGACATGAGAAATCCTCCGTTTTTTAACAGTATAGTTTTACTTTGTAAAAATTCTTTTTTATAAGTATTTACTTCCCTTTAGTCCCCTCCTTCGCAAGGCTGGGATTATCTATGGTTGTGGCTATTCGAATTACAAATATTTCGCTCTTTGCAACCTGACATTTATTTACGTATAGCCTTAATTGTCTAAATATATACCATAAAATCACTCTTTGTCAAATTATAACAGGTCAGAAGATATTCAGATAAAAGTTGTGATTCATATTTTCAAAGTCTATCGAAAAAAGTTTTTGAATGTCAGTGCATCGTTGTACATGGAGATATTATTGAACATTACATAGATATTGATTTTCTCTTTCATAAAGTTCTTTAGTGTATTCATGTCCTCTTGTGTGTATTTATATCGATAACCACCGATGCCATGCAAGCGATAGTAACAGATGCTTCCAAAGATTGGTTTTGATTTAAAAGGGTCTACACAATGGATGAGATTGAGTTCCTGACAAAGGATTTCTATCTCCTTTTCATCCCATTTCCCCCTTGGTTCCCAGGCAAAGATATACGTATCTGTTTTCATGGAAAAGAAGAATCTTTTCAGGTTACTCTTATTTTCTGCTGTGGGTTCAAAGGAGGCAGGACATTGAAATACAATGACCTTTGCATGTAATGCATCAGCGATTTCCTTTATCTTTTCCCAGGCTGCATATACCTCATCAGTTGGTTTAAATGAACCGTAATTCTTTTCTTTTGATTGAGGAATTTTTATCTTCAGCCTTCGATATGTTGGAGAACTTGGCTCATGGGTTATTAATTGCCATGCCTTCAATGTATATTCAAAATCAGGAGGAGCTTCCTTGCGCCATTTCTGGACGGTTGACAAGAGAGGTGGTTGGTAAAAGGTCTGCTGGAGTTCTACGACCCTGAATGTATCGAAGTATTTTTGCCTTGCAACGGGGAAACCGCAGCAACCAATTTGTATCATAATCTTTTGGAACCACAGATTTCGCAGATTACACAGATTATTTCAATTTTATCCATACTGGTTGATATCAGCGTACTACTGTGAAAATCGGTGTCCTAAATTAATTCTTTCTCTATTTGAGTTTCACCATACACCCGGAACAGAAGTCTGGTCCCTTTATATCTGTATCTCTGAGGGAATTGGAAAAGTGCATTATGCACTTCGGATCTTTGCAGTGACCTAATCCGTAAGTATGCCCGATCTCATGGATCGCCTCTTTTAATGTCCGCAGCAAAAAGAGATTTTCATTTTTCGGTAGCCCATAATACTCCTGGCGGAGTCTCGCGAGTGATATGATGCATACTTTGTCTGCAATAAGCGCCTCACCAAAGACGAAATTCAATTCCGGCACGTATAAATCAGTATCGATAATGCCAAGAACCCACGCATCCCTTACCTTTAGCCCCCTTAGCCTTTCCAGAATCTTTGTAGAGTGATATTGATTTCTCCCGGGATTAAAGGCATATTGTGGAAGAGGTTCAGCTTTATTTACCTGTATATGAAAGCCCAACCTTTGGGCTAGTTCAATATGCAGGAAATGCAAGACTTCTTTTGGTACCGGGCCAAATGGGACGATGAAAAGTACTTTTGTTTTAGATGCTTCTCCAATTCGCATAGATAAATTATATCAGAAGTACCAAAAAAATAATTGAAAAAAGGCGAAAGAATAAATAAATGTAAAGAAAAATATTTTTATTCCGATCATTTTTTTGTTGCGGCGGCATGATGACTATGGTTAAGCTATCACAATAACAATTATGATAAGACGGAGACCATGATCCTTTTCCTTTCTTACGGATTTGCCACTCAAATTATCATGCCACCATGTCATGAAAGGGGCTTTGTTTTTTCAAATACTTCAGCATTATTTTGTAAAAATGGGTTGTTTTTTATGTAATGGACATCTTTGGATAATGAAGGGGAATTGAGAGGCATTAAATAAAGCATGTGAATATCCTTATTGTCATTACCAATCGTTATAGGAACCCTGTACCTGTGATGCCGGTTGGTGCATGCTCAGTGGCTGATGCTGTTGAGAAGGCGGGTCACAGGGTTAGGGTATTGGACTTGATGTTTGAGCAAGACCCTTTGAGTGCCATGGAAAAGGAACTTGAAAAGTTAAGCCCGGATATAGTGGGTCTCTCGGTTCGAAACATCGATAATAATGATATGCAAAATCCGGTAGCGTTTTTTAAAGATTTGAAACCACTGGTAGATAGTATTCGAAGCAGGACGCAAGCAACTCTCGTCCTCGGTGGTTCTGCGGTTGCAGTAATGCCCGAAGAATTACTTCGCTACACAGGGGCAGACTGGGCGGTATTGGGAGACGGAGAAGTTGTTTTTCCGGAATTATTAAAAGCACTTTCACAAGGCAGGATACCCGATAGGATGCCGGGTATTGCATGGCGAGAAGACAATATCATAAAAAAAAATTCAGGTGCAGCAGTCCGTTTTTCGGATGGCTGTCTGGTCCCCAATTTTCACCGCTGGATTAATATACATGCCTATATATCCAGGATGTCTACTGTTCCCGTCCAGACAAAGCTTGGATGTCACTTCAAATGTGTATACTGTACGTATAGAAAAATTGAAGGGCATGATTATCGTTTGTCTGCTTCCGAGAGTGTGGTCGATACTATTCAGCATCTTGCAGCACTGGGGCTAAGAGATATCGAGTTCGTTGATAATGTGTTTAATTCTCCGTATGATCATGCATTGGCTGTATGTGACGGTCTTGCAAAAGTTCGACCCGATGTTCGTCTCCAGAGCCTTGAATTGAATCCGCTTTTTATAGACGATGACCTTCTTGCAGTAATGGAGAAAGCAGGTTTTGTTGGTATCGGTATTACCGTTGAAAGTGCATCAGGTACTGTTTTAGAAGGACTCAACAAAGGTTTTACCGTGGAAGATGTATTTAACGCAGCCCGAATCATTCAGCGTCACAAGTTACCCTGTTT
Organism: Candidatus Brocadia sp.; assembly: GCA_021646415.1. Taxonomy (NCBI): domain Bacteria; kingdom Pseudomonadati; phylum Planctomycetota; class Candidatus Brocadiia; order Candidatus Brocadiales; family Candidatus Brocadiaceae; genus Candidatus Brocadia; species Candidatus Brocadia sp. The sequence continues at coordinate 14,433 of SOEU01000039.1, read as the reverse complement.
ATGGATATTTATGCTTGGGGGGCCGGGTGAGACCGAGGCGACTGTGCAGGAAACGCTCCTCTTTGCAGAACGCTTCATACGTCCGGGAGACGTTGCATTTTTCAATATGGGGATACGTATTTATCCTGGTACGGAACTCGAACAGATAGCACGGAGACAAGATGTTCTGGCACTTTCCACTGAAGAAATGCTGGAACCTGTATTTTATTTTTCTCCTTCCCTTGATCTGGACTGGCTGAAAAGTGCTTTGTGCAAGGTAATGGCTGCGCATATGAACTATATCAACTCAAATACCATTGGGTTCTCATTTCTGCCAATAATGAATCGTTTGGGATACAGATTGGGAGTCAAGCCTCCTCTCTGGAAGCACACACGTTTTATTCGGCGCGGGCTCAGATTTTTTGGAATGGACGTATAAAATACTTTGATGACGAATAATGATAAAAGGTTATCCCTGAACTCTGCGAATGGGAAGGCTCGCATAGCATCGATTGCAGTTGCAACACCACCTTACACAGTGAATCAAGCCCAGGCAGGCGCATTTCTCGTAAAACACTACTCGGATAAACTGAGTCCTAAAAGTTTGGCGATTTTGCGAAAGATTTTTGCTCATCCCAGCGTATCACGAAGACATCTTGCGGTTGATGATCTTGCATGTCTTGTTAATGAACACCCGGATAACCGCATTGCCCGCTACACACACTGGTCAGTTAACCTTGCGTCTCAGGCAATTGTTAATGCTTTAACACTGATTGGATTGACAATGGAGGATGTGTCAGGATTGGTTGTTAATACTTGCACTGGCTACATTTGTCCTGGTATATCGACTTATCTCATTGAAAAGTTGGGTATGTCAGACAAGGTACGAGCCCATGACCTTGTTGGTAGTGGTTGCGGGGGCGCAGTTCCAAACTTACAGATATGCGAAGATATGTTAAAAGGGTCTGGCGAAGGAGTAATCGTAAGCGTTTCAGTGGAGATCTGCAGCGCTACATTTCAGATGGAAGATGATTTAAGTTTAATAGTATCGAATGCAATCTTTGCCGATGGTGCGGCCGCCTCTGTGCTCTGGAGATATCCGGAGGGATTGACATTGATTGACTCTGCCAGTCGTTATGAACCCCGGCATCGTGATAATATTCGCTACGTTTACAGGAATGGGCAACTCCACAATCAGCTTTCCGTTTCCTTGCCGGAGATAGCAAGTAAGGCGGTTGCCCAGGTAGTGACGGACCTGTTGAAACCGAAGGGACTGCGGATTGAGGATATTAAACATTGGGCCTTCCATCCGGGAGGTGAAAAGATAATCAATGCAATCAGAAATGAAATAGGACTTTCTGAAACTCATCTGCATGCAACCCGTGATGTTTTAGCAAGGTATGGAAATATGTCTTCACCAACAGTATTTTTTGTTCTACAAGAGATCATAGATAGGGGCGGTATTCAGCCCGGGGATTTGTGTGTAATGGTTGCCTTTGGTGCGGGGCTTTGTGCCCATGCTTGTCTTCTCAAGGCATAGTTAACTATGCCCTTGTGGTAATGTCAAGCGTGAGCCTCAATTATTAACTTTAATTTGTATTCTATTGATACGAAAATGGTAAAATCAGACCTGTAAAGATTTATGAAGATGACCAACGTAGATGAAAAATTCATGAGACTTGCCATAAGCAAGGCACGACAGGGCATTGAAAATGGGCAAACACCCTTTGGGGTATGTATAACAAAGGAAGGGGAGGTTGTCAGTTGCGTTCATAATATTGTTTGGGAAAGTATGGACATCACTGCACATGCTGAGATTCACGCAATCAGAGAAGCCTGCAAGAAATTGAATACCGTAGACCTGTCCGGCTGTATTGTTTATTCTACCTGCGAACCGTGTCCCATGTGTTTTAGTGCCTGCCACTGGGCAAAAATTTCGAAGATTATTTATGGTGTACGGATAGAGGATGCAAAAAAAATAGGATTTAGTGAACTGACCATTTCGAATTGGGAAATGAAACAATTCGGTAACAGTCCAATAGAAATTGTTGGAGATTTACTTCGGGAGGAAAATTTAGAACTTTTTGAATTTTGGTTCAAACGAGAGGATAAACGAGTTTATTGATATTACAGGTAACTGACTATGCTGGTATTATAGTCAGCGGCAATAATTGGTGTACAAATCCCCTTAGCTTCTTTGCTAATGCTGTTTGTAGAGCGAAGAGACTCTTCGCTCTACACTGAAAAGTTGCCAGGCCCCAGGGCTGGTTCAATCTTTCCAGATTGAACCAGCGAAGACTGTCATTACGAGCGGTAGCGAAGCAATCCATGTGTGAGATTGCTCCGTTGCTCTGCCCCGTGCAATGACAACTTATTTTTGAAAGATACTAACCATTCTTGAGTTCATTCGTGAGTTCTCTCCAAAATACCGTAATTTTACAGTATAATTTCTGATGACAATTTAGCTTTTAAAATTCTTATTGTTGTGTTCTGTTAATGGTGGGTCTTCTCGACAAGTTACAAAAAAATAAACAACTCAGGGAGATTGTATGTCATCTTCGCGAAGGAATGGATTGTTCTGTCAACGGATTATGGGGATCATCTGCATCTTTCTTTATAGCGGCGATTGTCAAAGAACGGGTAAGGATGACCCGTGCGGTACCCAAGGTACTTTTGGTTGTATCCAGTATTGAAGAAGCTGAGGAAGATACTGAAGACTTAAATACTTTTTTTTACGGCCATGCCAGCCTCTTTCCCGCCAACGAAAACATTTTTATGGACGACTTCGAAGATGAGGATGATACACCGGCGCGGAGGCTTCAAATTCTCAACCAGATACTTCATGGCGACGTTCATGAAGGTAACAAACTGGATATTATCGTAGCACCCATCCAGGCTCTTCTGCAACCCGTGCCATCTTCCAGATCCATTTCTGAGAATATTCTGAGAATTCGGAAGAATAGTGAATACCCCCTGGAAAAGCTCATTGCGTGGCTGCAGGAGCATCACTACCGGTTGACCGGCCAGGTTGAAAATGCTGGGGAATATGCCTTACGGGGGGGTATTATAGATATTTTTCCTTTTGCCTCAGACGTTCCTTGCCGTATCGAATATTTTGGAGACGAAATTGAATCTATTCGCGGATTTCATGTTGAGTCTCAGCTCTCCGATCGGGAATTAGGTACTTGCCAGATACTATCGCTTGATAAAATTTATAATACAATGAGTTATAATCAAATTACTTTCCCTTGTGAAGGGAGAGAAAAAGAGGGGGGAAAACTGGCTAAAAAAGGGGATTGTACCGAAACTCCCCCGAATCGATCAGGACATGAAAAAACATCTCTCCTGGCTTACCTCAGTAAAGATACCTGGATTTTCCTTAAAGAACCTGTAAGTATAGAGGACCGGGCACAGAAAGTGTTGGACAGTGTGGACGAGAATGCGGCATTGTTCAAAACTGATGAAATCTTCCGTTTTTTCAGCGCTTTTAGAAAGATGACCTTATCGAAATTGCCCCTGGCATTAAACAACGGGGATTATACATTTCAGGTTAAATCAGCAGATAATTTTCCCCAGCATATTCAGGAGATCACATCAGAACTTGGCAAGGTGATTGAGGCTAATGACCGTACAGTTGTATTTTGTAACAATAAGGCCGAGGAACAGCGGTTTCATGAGATTATCAATAGTTCAGGTATGAATGGTAATGGCCGGTTAGCGTTGCGTATAGGTCATCTTAGTTGTGGTTTCCAGTTTTCTGATATCCGGATAGCTTTTCTTGCGCATCACGAAATCTTTCATCGTTATCAACAGCGCCGTGAGTCAAAAAAACCTGTTCATGCCAGGGCAATAGATTCCTTTCTTGACCTGAAAAAAGGGGATTATGTAGTACATGTAAGCCACGGCATCGGACGTTTTCTGGGTATGGAAACGCTGGAAGATAAAGGGCATACAAGAGAGTATCTTGTGTTAGAGTTTGATGAGGGAACAAAGATATATGTACCTGCAACGAAGATTGAGCTGGTACAGAAGTATATTGGCAGTTCTGACCACAGACCCAGGCTCGATAAGATCGGTTCCAAATACTGGGAGGTTCGAAAGAAAAGAGCAGAGAATGCAATTGCTGACGTTGCCAGCGATTTACTGCATATGCAGGCGTTGCGAAATGTGAAGGAGGGTATTGCCTACCCGGCAGATACGGAATGGCAGAGGGAATTTGAAGAATCATTTATTTACGAAGAAACTCCTGACCAACTTCAGGTCATAGAAGAAATAAAGCGCGACATGGAGTCGAAAAGGCCTATGGATCGACTCATCTGTGGTGATGTGGGGTATGGGAAAACAGAGCTTGCGATGCGGGCTGCCTTCAAGGCTGTAATGCACGGAAAACAGGTGGCTGTGCTGGTTCCCACAACTATTCTTGCACAGCAGCACTATGCTACATTTTCAGAACGCATGGCCGATTATCCTGTTAAGATAGGTGTGTTAAGCAGGTTTAAGACGCGCAGGGAACAGAAGGAAACACTGGAGAAGGTGGCTGCCGGTTCTATAGATATTCTCATCGGTACCCACCGGCTTTTGCAGAAAGATGTCTATTTTAAAGACCTTGGTCTCGTGATTATTGACGAAGAGCAGCGATTTGGGGTCGAACACAAGGAACGGCTTAAAAAATTGCGACAGATGGTAGATGTGCTTACTTTGACGGCTACGCCAATCCCGAGAACTCTTCATATGTCGCTGATGAATATTAAAGATATCTCCTTGCTTCATACACCGCCATTGGGCAGACAGGCAGTTCATACAAAAATTATTCGATTCGATTCGGAGCGCATCCGTCAGGCCATCAGACTGGAACTCAACCGTGATGGTCAGGTGTACTTTGTTCATAACCGTGTGTATAATATCGAACGTATTGCCAGGACGTTATCCGGGATTGTGCCGGAGGCAAGGATCATGACGGTTCATGGACAGATGGATGAAAGACTTATGGAACAAAGGATGCGCGAATTTGTAGAAGGTCGTGCCGATATCCTGGTGTCCACGACGATCATTGAATCAGGTCTGGACATTCCAAACGTCAACACGATATTTATCAATTGTGCCGATACGTTCGGTCTCGCTGATCTGCATCAGTTGCGGGGAAGAGTGGGTCGATACAAACATCATGCATATGCCTATATTATCTTACCCATCGACCGGCCGATTACCCCTGAAGCAGAAAAACGCGTGAAGGCTATTGAGGAATTTGCTGAATTGGGTGCAGGGTTTCGGATTGCTATACGTGATCTGGAAATCCGTGGTGCCGGGAATATCCTGGGAACAGAGCAGCATGGCCATATTGCTGCTGTAGGGTATGAGATGTATTGCCGGTTATTGGAATTGGCGGTGAGAAAGGCAAGGCATGAACCGATAAGCGAGCCCCTGGATGTTTCCATTGATCTTGATCTGGAATCTTTTATTCCCAATAATTATATCCGGGAGGATGCTTTAAAAATGGATATCTACCGGAGGCTGAATCGTTCCATTACCTCGGAGGAGGTAAGGTCTATTGCAGATGAAATAACAGACCGCTTTGGTAATTTACCTTATCCGGTAAGAAACCTCCTTTCTGAGAGCGAATTAAGGATTATTGCCCAGCAATCGAAAATTCGTTCTATGGTAAGGGTAGATGGTGTTTTAATTATACAGGTTGCTGATTTGAAAAAAGCGGAGACAAGTTTGTATAAACTGAAAAAGCATATCCGTGTTATCAACAAAGACACCTTGCATCTGAGACTTCCCGAAAAAGAAATGCCGTCAGAGGATTTACTGGAATTTCTGAAAAAAACTATTAAAATTTAGAAGAAAACGATAAAATGATATCTCCAAATCTTTTATAAGGGGATGTATCATGAAAATGTTGATACGATATAGCATAGCGGTTTTGTCTGTTTTTTTTATTAAGTTTTCCGTTTCATATGGGGCTGTGAGCGATTTGAGCGGAAACAGCATTAATTCTATTAAGGCCATTGTGGGCGATGAGATAATTACCCAGGGAGACATTGTCAGACGTGCGGCAGTAGCCATTAAAGAAGCGCAAGAAAGATATAAAGAAAAGGAGTTTCTTGAGAAAGTTGACGAAATATTGAAGGATACGCTGGAAGAATTGATTAACAGAAAGGTTCTGATTAAAGAGGCGCAGCGGATATTCGGTACGGATATGATGCAAATGAAAGAGGTCGAAAAAGACCTTGACTCTTTCATGAAAGGGGCCGTTAAGAATGTGGGTTCTTTATCAAAATATTATGAAATTGCTGAGTCCCAGGGGATAAATCCTATCGAAAAGAAAAACGAGCTCAAAGAAGACATTATGATAGACAAGATTATGAAGGAGAATGTCTATAACAAGGTTAAAGTCCAGCCTAAATTACTAAGGCGCTATTATACGGAAAATATTGACGAATTCCGGCAGAAGAAAGAGGTGAGCTTACGACATATCATGATTAAATTCTCAGCTCATAACAATAGTAAAGAAGAAACCTTTTCTGTAGCACAAAATGTAATGAATCGGATTAAAAAAGGTGAGGACTTTTCAGCGCTGGCCAAACAATACTCTGATGGTCAGAAAGCAGAAAACGGTGGCCTGTGGACTTTTGAGGAAGTCAACGAATTAAGGAAAGACCTCCGGGATGCCGCTTATAATTTAAAGGATAATGAATGTAGCAAAATTATCGAATCTCCTGTTGGATATCATATCTTCAAAATGGAACTTATCAAGCCTGAGAAAGTACAGGAATTTGAAACAGTACAGGAGGAAATTTACAAAAAAATTTATCGTGAAGAAATTAGTAGATTAAAAAACCAGTATTTAAACAGTCTGAAGGCTGGTGTCTTTGTTAAGGTTATTAATTAAAATGTTTTTCGTCATGCTTTGACTATTTCAATACCCGTTCTTTGCGACTTTGAGGTATGGCAATGGTAATATTGGCAATAATCCCTAATCGTTTTGTTCTCAGGGGTGGGGCAGAGTAAAAGTACGTCATGACAGTCGCAATGGCCGCCGTCATGAAACATCGCCGGTTTACCAATCCCGCAGGATTGAGGTAGCAATTATATAATGGAAATAATAATGCATTACAATTTATTTTAGCATTGTAATTATGAGAATTTTTATTTTAAAATAAAGGTTTTATCGGAAAAAAATTCCACGATAGACAGACTTTTTCTGTGTATTTTTATCGTTTTCTCTCCATGTCAAATATGAGTTGGATTATTTTGCTTATAGCAGGTGTCTTTGAAGTTGTCTGGGCTGTTGGACTGAAATATACTCACGGCTTTACACGGCTATTGCCGTCAGTGGTGACTGCATTTGCCATGATAATGAGTTTTGTGCTCTTAGGCATCGCGGCACGTGGCCTTCCTATCGGTACTTCTTATGCGGTATGGACTGGTATCGGCACCATTGGAACAGTGGTAGCAGGTATATTCCTGTTTCATGAGCCTCGTGACTGGGGTCGTATTTGTTGCATTCTATTTATTCTCTCAGGTGTGGCTGGTCTCAGGATACTTGGCAGGTAACGTTAACAAATCTACCTGAATCAGGACTGTGGCTTTGGTACGTTTTGCCGACCGGCCGGTTAATACAAATGAAATTGCCGTACAAAAATTAAGGATAAACCATCAGGCAGCAGAAATGCCGCGTTCGTGTTTTGGGAGGTTGTAATCAAGATTCCTGGGTTGCTTTGCCCTATTTGTACAAGCTTTATTTAAATGGTTCGATAACCTCGACCCCTCTTGGTACTTTGAATATGAACAGCTTGTCGGACATGCTCTTGTTCAGCTTAATGTTTTTCAGCTCGATGACATTAACCACTTCGCCCTCGCTCTCGTACAGTTCTATCCTGCCCGGCAGCCAGAATCCGTCCTCTACCCACAGGCGGATATTGGAATATTGGGATTTTGGTTCTTTGGGTACTAAATCCAGGATATAAAACCGTTTTTTACCGACTTCCTTTGTTTCCCGCAGGGTAATTGTATAATCTTTTTTTGCAGATTCCACAGATTCTCCGTAACCAAATTCAAAGAAACTGAGCCCCTGCGAGGACTGCTTGCTTTGATTCATTTCATATTTTTCTACCTGCTTCTCTGCCGGGTGATATACCCATACATATTTCCCGTCCACAACATTTATCTCATTGCGGGGTGGGTAAAATTTCAGATACAGCCTTTTGGGTTTTTTGTAATGCATCTCTCCCTGTGATGTTTCGGTAGATTCAAGCAGGGTGATGGTGCGGGTAAACGTTACATCCGCCTTCAGGGTCTTGAATGCATTATTGGCCTTATCTATCTCTGAGAGGATATCGTCGAGGTTTTTTGCTACAGAAGCTGCCATCGAAAAGGCCAGCCCATGAAAAAAGATACTACCCGTGATGAAGAGGGTAAATAAAATGAACTTGTTTCTATTCACTGCGTCCTCCATTCAAATCTGTGCTCATTTTTTCAAAATGCTCGATTATGTGGATGACTTCCCGGATACTATTTATTTCAAAGTCAGGAGATATTTCCGTTTCTACGTACTCTGCATAGCGCAGCAGGGCTGTCTTGGTTCCCGCTGCCTTACCGCACATGATATCATACTTGTAATCACCCACCATTAACAAGTGATCGGTATGGATATCCATCCTTTTGCTTAGCAGAAAAATTGGATCAGGGGCTGGTTTTGGTTTGGTATCTTCCCGGCTCACGATAAATTCAAAATGCAAATTGTGTTTACGAAGCACCGTATTCACCGATTTGCGGGAATTACGGGTTAAAAGCGCCTTTTTTAACTGTTTTTTGGAGACAAATTCAAGCATTTCCAGTACCCCTTCATTGAGTTCGGACTCCATTGCCGCCTGTGCCTCATAACGTTCAAGGATTTCCAGCGCCCTTTGCCGCTCCTCAGGGCTTGACTTTTCTGCATAATCGATGATAAACCCCACTTTTGCGCCGATTTCCCGTTCAAGGGCTGCGAAGTCAACATTTGGTTTCGTGAGCGTGCCGTCCATATCGAATATTATTCCGCGTAACATAGTGGTCTTTCTTTTTCTTTTATTTATGTGTTTTAATATTTCTTTGATTTTATCAATAATTTCAAGGCAATCAAGAGATTTTCATTGTTGTTTTATGCAACAGGGCATTGCCCTGTTGCATGGATGGGTACGGCATAAGTACGACATATGGTTTTCGTAGGTTAAGCCTTATGCCCCTGATGCATGGATTAATGAAGATTATAGGGACGAGAAAGATAACAATAGTGGTCGTGTGGGCTACGAAATCAACTTCAACCGTTATTTCTACAAATACCAGCCCCCACGTTTTCTGGAAGAAATTGACAATGATATTGAATCGGTGGAAAAGGATATACTGGATATGCTAAAAAGTTTGAAGTCATGAAGCAAGCCTGCCCACCCCCTTAATCCTCCGCCAGCGGGGGACAGTTGTTGTCCACCGCTGGCGGGGGTGCAGGGGGTGGATGTCTGTCATGAGATATATTTTTAAAAGTCGCCGAATACTTAATGAAATATAAAATATTTTATAAAGAACAGCTAAAGAAGGCAGGAAAAACAGGCAGGCAGATATGGAATTTTGAGATTAAAAAACAAAATTTCTGATGTTCCCGCATTCATCAGATCAAATTAACATCGTTAGGATTCTAAATCCTGACAGTGCTCTGGGAAATAATTTTTGAGGCATAAGTAGAGTTCGGCCTAACGTATGACTTATTAATGCTTTGTGGTATATTATGCGCTTGACTCATTCCCTTACTCTTAGTATTAATTGTTTTGTGACTTAAAAGGTGCCTTTTATTTTGACCACTATCAGGTCAGATGTATTGGAGAAATTGAATAATACCGGAATCTCGTTTGACTGAGTTCACGACAAGGTCTGCCTTATCGTATGGATTCTTGTCTCCTGGATAAAGCAAGATGCCTATCTCAAAGAAATCCCTGAAACTACTCCCACTACCTTTAATGAATGCAATCAGGAGGAAAGTACTATGCAATTGTTGAAAGAAGAAGAAGAATTAGTCTATCGCATAACACAACTGCTTGAAGTGCCACGGACAATCAAATCTCTTAATCAGGATGAGATTTCCCTCAATGATATACAGTGGCTGCTGGCAAGTCCGAATGCCGATTTGTCGATGTTTGGATTGTATGTGTTATCGTTACTTCCCGAGGGCATGGATTTGACGAAACTAAAAGAGAACGAGGCAAGCGCCAGGAATTATGTGCGTTTTCTCATTGCAGAGAAGTCTGTTGATCTCACGCGGAATATTGCTACTGATGAGTCAGCCAGACATCCATCACTCCTTCGTAATTTTGAAGAGCTGAGTGCAAGGCTGATTCCGCCATTTCAAAAGACGGCAAAGGCTGAACAGAGACAGGAGATGACGATTATTATTCATGGTACCTGGGCTGCCACGAGCGACTGGTGGCAGCGCGGTGGTAATTTCTGGAATTACGTCAATGGAATAACTGGTAACGTGTATGGTGGAAAGGATGCATTCTCCTGGACAGGAGCTAACAACCATAAGGAGAGAATCAAGGCCGCAAACGATCTTGTCCGCTGGGTTGGGCTTCATCCCTGCACGAACCTCGATATCATTGCGCACAGTCATGGCGGTAATGTCGGCTTTTTTGCCACGCGACTTGGTTTGAAAATAAGAAAGTTAATTACGCTTGGCACACCCGTTCGTTTAGAGTATCTGCCCGATCTCCGTAATATCGGAATGCTCTATAACCTTTTCTCTGCAACAGACTTTGTTCAAACTCCCGCCGGTACATTTCCAAACAAACGGGGTGAGGGCAGAACCCTTAGCGATGGCATGACAATGATTAATCAAATCGTTACTGATGATGGACATGGGGGACAGCCTGGTCATTCTGAGTTACACGAGCCAGATATATGGAAAGCGAATCATCTCGAAAATCTCTTAAAGTAACGAGAGACTCTCGGTAGTTTTTAATTCTCTTTAAAACAAATGAAATACGATTTCCATGTACCAATTGCCATAATTGGGGGCAGTCAGGCTTATGACCTGCTCCAGAGCGGCTGTATCCAGGGGAAAAGGATTGGTGAGATCCAGACACCCTTTGGACCTTCGCAATCGATATATCATATTCAGGACATATCGGGTGAAATGCTTTTCCTTTCGAGGCATGGAGAAAAGGGATACAGCCTCACAGCGCCTTTTGTCAATTACCGGGCGAACATCTATGCCCTCAAAGAACTCGGAGTGAAACAGATTATTTCATGGTCAGGCCCGGGGGCTATGAATACATCATATCAAATCGGTGAATATGTCATTATTGACGATGTCGTGGATGAGACACACGGCAGGGAATCTACGTTTTATAAAAATCGGGGTATAGGATTTATCCGCCAGTCACCGGTCTTCTGTGCGACATTACGGGAATGTATCAAAAATTCATTAAAAAACCTAAAAATTAATTTTTCCGATAAGGGTACATACGTATGCACTCAGGGCCCCCGTCTGGAAACACCCGCGGAGATAAGAAAATATAAGTCCTATGGGGGTGACCTGGTCGGTATGACCCTTGTGCCAGAAGTCTTTCTCGCCAGGGAACTGGAGTTGTGTTATGCCGCCATCTGCTATGTCACCAACTACGCAGAGGGTGTAGTTGACAGGCCGTTCAAGGCCGGAGAATTATTTGAAGGACTCTCCAGCGATGCCGACCGTAAGGCCGTAGAAAACGCCGTATCCCGTTTTCCTATTGTCATAAAAGAGATTGCAAAAAATATAGTACAGCAAAGAGCACTATGCCAGTGTCAATCTTTGATGGAACGCTATAAAAGACGGGGATATCGGGCCAGATTGGCATAATTGGATAACCGATGCGTAAAAACACCCGGTGATACCTGGAAAATTGGTTCAACAGAGTGAATAAATATTGTGACATCGCCGATATCAACGCGCACCGTGCGGATGGTGCGATCGACGTGCCGGCGAATCGGTTGTTCGAGATACTTTCGGATGTCGCCGTTTCGTTGCCCGTATAGCTGACACCATTTGTCGGGTAGTGGATCCGAAGGCGGCTGATTTTTGCGACCTGGTCCGCCTTGCTGCGATCTGTTTATGGCGGTGCTGCGATTGATGGCGTGCAACCTCTGCCTTCTGCACTGGCGCAGTGTAATTGAAGTCTTTCAGGGTGCGGCGCTCCAATTTTAGGCCAAGGGCGTTCTCCACGGCGCGTACCATGGATGCATCCTCCCGTGTGATAAGGGTAAACGCATCGCCGGTTTTGGCTGCACGGCCGGTACGGCCAATGCGATGAGTATAGGCTTCTGCGGTGTCGGGTATGTCGTAGTTAATTACGTGAGAAATCCTTGAAATATCGATACCCCGGGCGGCGATATCAGTTGCTACCAAGATTTTGAACGAGCCGTTACGGAAACCTTCGAGAGCGGCTTGACGCTGGTTCTGTGATAGGTTGCCCTGCAGCGAAGTCGCGCAATACCCTGCTTTTTCTAGTCGATGTGCTACCTGTTTGGCACGATGCCTGGTACGCGTAAAAACGAGTACCGATTCCGTATCTGTGTGTTGCAAAATCTCCATCAGCAGCGCAGTTTTGAGGTGCTGATCGACCGGATACAACGCATGTGAGACTGTGGTTAATGGTATCGTGTGGTCGATTTGTACCGTAACCGGATCACGCAGGATGTCGTGTGCCAGACGACGGATATCATTGGGCATGGTAGCAGAGAAAAACAGTGTTTGCCGCTCTGCCGGCAGGTACTTTAATATCTTCCGGATATCCGGCAAAAATCCCATATCAAACATACGGTCTGCCTCGTCCAGCACAAGTACTTCCAGGTGTGATACATTGATCGTGCCCTGGCCAATATGATCAAGCAGGCGGCCGGGGCAGGCCACGGCGATTTCTGCTCCACGACGCAGTTTCTGGATTTGGGGGTTTATAGCCACGCCTCCATAGATGGTAACACTACGTAATCCAGTTTGCCGGCCCAGCCCTCCAATGGTCTCGTGTATTTGCTCTGCCAGTTCACGCGTGGGTGCGATTATGAGGGCACGAAGGCGTCCGCGCTGTCCCTGCATCAGACGCTGCAAAACCGGCAACACGAACGCAGCAGTTTTGCCTGTTCCGGTCTGGGCCAGGGCCATAATATCGCGTCCCTGAAGAATTGATGGAATAGATTGACGTTGTACCGGTGTCGGTATCGTGTAACCGAGTGCCTGTATGCCAGCCGCAATATGCGGATGAAAATTAAACGTTTTAAAATTCACTGAAACTCCTTATGGTTAAAATATGAGCCAGTTCACTTCTGTTCGTGGCTCTCTAATAAATTATAATACAATTGGTGTTTGTAGCGTCCAAAACTACTTGACCAGGATTCTTCAAAAGTTGACAGATAACGATTTGTAGGTGAGTTGTGAAGGGATAATAAGATGTGCGTATTATATGCAGCAGTTATTTGAAAACCTCTGTTATCAACTACAATTTCGCTGAATTATTTTATGAATATACCATATTATACAGAAAATTACTGATAAGAAAAGAAAATATTGAAAAATATGGTGAAGAAAGAAACATAAGGTCTTAATGTATCATGAGAGATATTATTCCTATGAGGATTAGTATGCCTCCGATGATTTCCTTTTCGTAATCTTCGATGCCGCAGAGGTTGATTTTCTTTACACCGGTGTAGGCCAGGGTGGTCAGCACTAACATGCCTGAGACGGTTGTTGCTGACAGGATGATTGAGAGTAACAGGAGCGTGCTCCAGCTGAAGGTACTGGCGGCCAGAAAGAGAGGTAACGCAGCGACACAGGGTGATGAGCTTAACATCGCGAATAATGAGAGGGCAATGGTCTTGTCCGAGAATTTCGAGTGATTATGGTTGTGCGTACCATGCCTTAATCTTCCTACGATGACAAAGGTAATACCGAGTACGATTAAGATAATTCCCGCCAGTGGTTCTGCAATGGTTTCAGCATACTTGGTTATGTGAAAACCAAGAAATGCGATAATGAAACCAAGGATGGTTGTCGTTATGGAATGACCCAATCCTGCGATTGCAGTGATAAAGATGGTCCTCATCAGGCTCCACTTTTGCCCCTTTCCTATTAGTGCAAAGGGCATCCAATGATTCGGCATTATGGCATGGGTCAAGGCGATAAAGAAGGTTGCCCCGATAAGACTGATTGCTGTATTGTGCATGAATAAAGGCCTTTAACCATAGAGGTCGCAGAGAAAAAAGTTTAAATGGTATAGTTAAGCTTTACGACAACAGAAAAATGATACATGAAAGATAAAATGTAAAACCTAAATTCTGCAAATGATTTTCGCGTAGCAAAAATCGGCCTTCCATAATACCCTTACTACGCAAAAATCAATAATAAACTTCAATATTTGGCGGTTTGCGGAGTTACCCGGTGGCGTTATAGGC
>SOEU01000038.1 GCA_021646415.1 Candidatus Brocadia sp. | reverse complement strand
TTGGCTACCTCTACATATTTCACTGTTAACACCTCTTTGGCCGGAGTAAATTCCTCTTCAGACATCCCTTTAACCCCTGGCGCCGTCTCCTCCGCTGCAAATAATGTAGCGCTAAGAAACGCACAGCAGAAAAGGGTTACTCCATATCCTATTATTTTTTTATAACTCTTCTTCATCCCTTTCTCCTCCTATAACAATCCTGCTTTTTATCTTATTAAAAATATTTCATCTGGTTAAACATCGTTTACATTAAGTATACAATCGTTTACATATTTGTCAATATATAAATGTGCGTTTCCTGTTTAAATAACTTGGGTTCATAAAAAAAAGGCCAGCATTACAACGCTGGCCTTTTGTGCACTGAGACTTTTACCAACACTACCGCCATGGATGAAAGGGGAGCCAGGAAGCCTTTTGTGCACTATGATATTACTGATAATTTCCTGTTATTACCGTATTTTGGAATTCGTTTCTGATTTATTACTTCATTTTCACCTTGATATCTTTAATCTCTTCAGAAGCACCGCCGGCCCGTGGTAACTCACCGACTCCGGAACCTCCCTTTACGGCCTCCATCCTCCTTGCTCCTTTCTCATCCATAGCAGTGGCAAACCAATAGAGGAAGGTAACGAAGAAACTGCCTCCCACGATATTACCAAGGGTAACAGGGATAAGGTTCCACCCGAACATTTTACCCCATGAAATCTCCGGACCATGCGGCAGTAAATTTGCAATCGTCAAAAACGTCATATTTGCCACACTGTGTTCCATTCCTGTGGTAACAAAACAGAATAAAACCCACCAGCACATCATTATCTTGCCCGAATCACTTGTGCACCTAAAAGCAGACCATATACCCAGGCAAACGAGCCAGTTACAAAAGAGACCCCTGAAAAACAATTCCCACCATGGCGCATTCATCTTATAGGTGGCCGCCTTGTTCAAAAAGGCATGCCATGGATCAGGGGCGAACACACCGGACATATAGATTAAAAGTGCAAAAATCATTGATCCGCCCAGGTTACCCAAGTACGTCCAAAACCAGCCCAGCATTGCATCGCCAAATGGCACTGTACCCCGAAAGGTACCTTTTAATATCAGCAAGTTATATCCGGTAAAAAGCTCGGCTCCGCCAATAACTACTAATATCAAAGCGATAGGAAATACTGCGCCCCCAACTATTTTACCTATTCCAGGGTTTAGCGCTGCAACAGGAGCAGCCGCAATAACCATGAGAAGGACGCCAAATCCAATAAAAAAACCAGCCATCACAGAAAGTGTCAGAAAGCCTGTTAAGCTATGTTTCATTGCGGTGGCTTTCTTTAAAGATACCGCTGCAATTGCATCTACATTTCCAGTATATAACATTAATTGTTCTCCTCTAAAATGTTGTATACACTATATTAAACCAACACTAATTATGTACCCCCTCTTCTAAAGTTCATTACAATACGACATTCATTTTAATTTAGTAATTCACTTGCTACACCCCCCTTCTTTTTGCAAAAACTTCTTCCAGTATTTTCAAATAATCAAGTTCTCCCCCCTCATGGTTGGTTCAGTTTACAAGATTGAACCAACCATGAGATAAGAGGAGGTTTTCCACGAACAGACACCAGATGTCTATGCTTTGTTTTTTTTGTTCTGTACTTTGTGTTCTGTCAGGTATTTTCATATACCGCCGGTTAGCTTGAAACCCGCTTACATAACAGAAATCCTCCACGATGAACTTACTGATGGGGCAGGCTCCATCCTTCCGGTGTCTTTGACTGTTCTTCGAGCCGCTTCCTAAGCACTACAGTCTCTTTTTTCATTGTTTCTATATTCTTCACAAGCTCTTGAATTGACAAATCCTTACTACTGAGCGTCTTCCTTGCTAATGACAACGAATCCTCCAAACCCCATATCTCTTTTTGTAATAGGGCTTTTTCCTCCTCCAGCTTTGCCTTTATGTCTTCGAGTTTTTTGTTTGCAAGCCTCAATTGTTCATCCTGTTCCTTAAAAGAAGCTGCAATCTTTTCTGCCTCCTCTTTTTGTCGTGTAATATCATCAATCATCTTGTTTAGCTCTTCCATAGAACCAAAGGCCTTCATCACTCTATTTTCGAGTTGTTCACGAAATGTCTTTTCCCTGACGTATCCCGCTTCTTTCATTCTGTAATACTTATTGAGCATTTTTACCGCAAAACCAACGTTCACAAACATCAATATTACAATAAGGGTCTTTGCGTTAACTGATAAACCCTTTGCCGCCTGATTTCCCATAATTCTGTACTCCTAGAACAGGGTATTTTAATGAAATAATGGTTTTTTTTATCTTTCTGTTATATCTCTGAATACACCTGTAATCCTGATTGGTTTACCGCTTTCATCCCGCTCAAGGTTGGATGTCCTCTCAGAAATAAATCGCTCTCCATTTTTCCTTTTACAGTATGAAGTAAAATCCCGCCATACCCCTTCCTTTTCCAACTTCACAATTAATTCTTTTCGATCATCGGAATCCACATACATATCCTTTACCCGTGTTCCAATCACTTCTTCAGGTGAGTTGTAACCAAGGATCTCTGCCCCTGCCCTATTGATCCAGGTAAATACCCCATCTACCGTTGGCTCACACTGGTATATTCCCTCTTTTAATGAATCCAGCAATTGTCTGTAGTGCCTCTCAGATTCCTGTAATTCCTCTTCTGACCTCTTTCGCTCAGTAATATCCCTGAATATACCATCTATGCGCGTTGGTTTTCCTTTATCATCTGTAACCAGATTTGATGTGCGTTCCATATAAAAACGTTCACCATTTTTCCTCTTGCATAAGGAGGAAAAATTCCTCCAAACACCTTCCTTCGTTAACTTCTCAACTATTTTTCTCCGGTCATCTGAATTCACATAAATATCCTTTACCCTCGTCCCAACAACCTCCTCCGGAGACTTAAAACCAAGGATCTCTGCCCCTGCCCTGTTGATCCAGGTAAATACGCCATCCTCTGTCGGTTCGGATTGATATACCCCTTCTTTGAGTGAATCGAATAACACGCGATACCTCTGTTCAGATTCAACAATCTCCATCTCTGCTTTTTTCCTCTCTGAGATATCCCTGAATACTCCATGGATAGCAACTGGATTCTCTTTTTCATCCCTCAGCAAATTGCTTGTACGTTCTGCATAAAAATTCTCACCGTTCCTTCTCTTACAAATGGATACAAATTCTCTCCATACTCCGTCCTTCTCAAGTTTCTCACAAAGCCGTCTTCTATCCTCCGGGTCTCCGTAGATATTTTTTACCTTCGTTCCAATTACCTCTTCCGGAGAACTATATCCCAGGATTTCCGCACCTGCCTTATTAATAAAGGTAAACACACCCTCTACCCCTGGCTCAGACTGATACACCCCTTCCTTTAGAGAGTTAAACAATTCCCTATACCGTTTTTCGGATGCTGTTATTTCTTTTGTCTTCTCATCCAAAGACTTTGCCATAGCATTAAAGGAATTTGCCAATATTCCAATTTCATCTTCTCTCTTAATATCTACCCTTTGAGTTAAATCTCCTGAAGCCATTTTTTCAGTTGCTTCAGTGAGTTTGATAATCGGTATCGAAGTCTTTTTACCGATAAAATATGCTGCCACTACAAATGGGAATGCAAGGATTAATAACACAGAGCCGACAATATAATTCAGGTTATAAGCGGCTCCATAGCCTTCATCTCTATCGATTTCTGATATTACACCCAAATAAAATTCAGGCAGCCAGCGCCATGCGCCTAATACCGTTACACCGCTGTAATCCTTGTAGCCCCTCGCATCAAAACCATTGCTGCCAGAAATACACTCTCGAACACCTTTCGTCAACTCACCAGTTTCCCGATCAATGAGCTTCAATTCTAAGGCGCATCTCTTTTTCACGAGCCCTATTTCTTTGAGGTGGACAGCAAACCGTGATTCCGTGACCATATATCCGTCTTTATTTACCAGATAGGTCTCTCCTGTCTTCCCTAAATTGAGACTGAGCATTAAATCATTCAAACTATTCACATCTACTCTGACAGAGACAACGCCAATTATAATTCCATCCTTATCTTTCAATGGTGTCGAAACAAACACAGTAGGCATGCCAAATTCTTTCTCTCCAAATTCGTTTACCAACGGGATCTCAGATGGCATAAAACTCGATACAAAGGTCTTTCCTTGCATTGCTTCTTGAAAATACTCTGTTTCTGAAATATCATTTCCCACACCTTCTTCAACCGTAGCAATAGTTACCAATCCTTTGTCATTGCTGATAAATACACCCTTATAACCATATTCGTTCCTTACCGTCTCTAAGTATTGGACAATATCCGGGTAATCCTTGTCTTCTTTTGTAATTTTTACACATTTGATCATCAAAGGATTGTTTGCAATTACCCGTACATTCATCATCCTTTCGTGGATCCAATTCGTTACTAATTGTGCCTGTTTGTGGCCAATACCATCAAGATTTCGTATGAGTACCTCTTGAAGATCAGATTGTATCCGGGGATAAGCTATGATCCTCAGCAAAATAAACGGTAAGAGGGTAAATAGTATCAGCAAAAGAATAAGTCGATTTTTAATCGAGATATACATTTGTTTCTCCGTACGTAATTTAACAAAATTGCACACACATATTCACGAATACATAAAAACGTGAGCATTTCTTACCACCAGTGTATAGGATATTCCCTCTTCCCCAGTTTGTTGAAGACCACACCAATTAATACCAGAATAAAGGCACCTACGATAACCGGATTAAAGATATACATATATGCAGCACCTAACCCGCCGGTTTGAACGGCTATATATGCCGTTGCACCGGCTGGCGGATGGATTGAATAGGTTACTGTCATAAGTACCAGGGCAAGGGCAACTCCAAGTGCAATAGACCAAAACGTAGCACCAAAAAAATCATATACGACTACCCCAATGCATGCCGAAAGGAAATGTCCCAGGAGGACATTTCTCGGCTGTGCCAGCGGAGACTTATAGGCACCGTAAATCAACACAGAGCTGGCGCCAAATGGCCCTAACAGCATTGGAAATTTCCAGAGATAGGCAAGTAATGCAGTAAATCCTATACCCAAAAATGCACCCCATAAGGACAACCATACTTCTCTTGAAGGAATTACCGTATGCGGAGTCTTTGGTAATTTTTTTATAACTGCACTAATCGTGTTAATCCCTTCTATGAATGGCATTTTATCCCTCCCGTTTTTTGAAGATTGCAGAAAAAAAATCTGTTACATACATGAAAAAACCTCTTTTGCCAGCATCGATATGAACTGTGACTTTAAATTCGTCGTCTATGACTTTCCTGACTTCCCCGGAACACTTCTCTATAAGCATCCACCAATTCGTTGTTTGTGTGAATTCTACCAAGTATCCGTTCGTATACTAACACGAAAAACATGCCAATTTTAGCTAAAAAACAAATTATTACTTGTTTTTTGTTTAAGCAGTATTAAATCGGCACACTATGTAAACGAAAGGGTATTTAACCGGCACAAACATTTTGAAAGATCCGACCCGACAGACCTTTCATTGTGCAATGATTGTTTCACATAGTGAATATCGCATGCAAAATTAAATTCCATGTAAACAATTGGACACAGGGCGGCAGTGTAGCCAGATATATGAACGAATTTAATTGCTAATACCTTTGCGATTTTCCATCTGTTTTATACAAATAAAAAGGCTAAATGGTCTTTGACCTATCAGTGCTTTTTTCTATAATAACGTTGGTGTAAAACAGTTTAAAGAACTAGGCAACCATATCTTATTGCTAAGGAGTTGATATGTACATGGAGAGAAAACATATTCGTGTGATCAATACAATATTATACTGCCAGAAATGGCAGGAAACGGTTTTCTTTTATCGGAATATCTTAGGCTTTCCTGTAACGTTTGAGAACGACTGGTTTGTGGAGTTTGAAGTAACCGCTAACGCCCGTTTGAGCGTGGCAAATGAACAACGAGCAACCGTCAAAAGTGCCAGGGGGCAGGGCTTGACGCTGGCTTTTCAGGTCGATGAGGCCGATGCGATATGGCAGCATTTGAAGGCTAGCGGTGTAAACGTGGGCAAGATTGCTGACCATCCATGGGGCGGGAGGGCTTTTTTCCTGTTTGATCCGGACGGGAATCGCCTGGAGGTATGGTCAGTTTAAAACTTGATGAATACGGGGTGAGATTCATAATAATGCATTCATTTGAGACTCCCTCGTTCTGCACGGAGTAATGCCGCGCCGGGGTTCGGGGCTGAGGCTGGAATGGAAGCCAAAATTACTCTGTTGTAATGAAGTCGTATGGCATCCGACTTACCTATTTGACGCAGATCCGTTTCTGTCTTATAGCCACGTACGATAGAAACTACCGAACATAGAATGATAAGCGGTGATAAAACATCCAGAAAAGGAGCACCAACATGCAAGTCGTAGTTGATAATCAATCCCAGCATATTCGTTGAAAAAAGATTTCTTGCAATAAAAAACAGGTAAAGCATGGACACGACAGACTTGTTTGCAGATAGATATTTGCAATAGACGTAAGCAAAGATAAGAGGATTACCCAATTTTATCATGTCGTTTACCATATTCAATACACGGGATAGAGGAGTGATGTTTTCAATAAAAATCACTTCCAAGCCCGGAGACAAAAAATACCTTGACAGAAAATACAAACTAAAACCTATGGTAGTCAAAGAAAAGAGATTCTTTGATGAGTACATATGATTTTTCAGGTGTTTGACGGCCACGAAATATTGACTGCCCAACTTATGTAAATTCTGAAGACCTGTAACTCCATTTTTTACACGGTTTGATGCGATAAACAGATAAGCAGCGGCAAAGACGAAAATCATAACCACATCCCCGCACATGTCGGGTATACTCGGAGCGTGTATGTCGTACCTATGAGCAGGATTCCCTGACTGCAGGATATTGAAAAAGATAAGGGCATTTATGATATTTCCTATGACAAACCTCAGATTAATACCTACGAAGGTTAAGAATGCATTTATTCTTAAATCTCTGAGTGCAGAATTGACTGTTGTATGAATTGTATAATGCGTATCGGCACTTTGTAAATCCTCTTCCCCGACTCCGCTCTGAGACCCAGGGGAAGGTGGATTAAAGGTTTTAACTGCGAAATTTCTCAGCATCAAACTAAGCACCGATTCCAGCGCAATAAATATTCCACAGGTGGGCGTGGATTTTTTGAGGTATAAAGTTGAAATTTTTATAAGACCACACAGTTATGGTTGACTGGATGAGTCCAAGAAAGGTAATAGCAGATATTTTGGGATTAACGGTATTTTTTACCAACCCTAACTTTATGGCGCTTGAAAGCATCTTTTCTATTTTCCGGAGATACTTTTGAATAAGCCGAGAAATTTTTTTCCGTATGACCATATCGCTGAACTGCATAGCTCCCATGATAACAATGAATGATGTCTCACGGCGTTCCCTTGCATAAGTAAGGTGTGCCAGCAGTACCTTCTTTAGATTTAGAATAGGATTGCCACCCATCATTGCCGTGTCTAGTTTACGCATGAGGGTTTCCTCTATGTTATCGATCAACAAACTCAATATATCGCGTTTGTTTTTAAAATGGCGATAAATAGCCGTTTTGGTAGTGCCTATTCGACCTGCTATTTCGCTTATCGTAACATATTCAATGCCTTTTGAAGAAATAATGTGTCGAATAACATCTATAATTTGCTGTCTTCTGATTTCCGTGTGTTTTCTGATTTGCATTGTATTTCCTTCTCTTATGGGTGTAAACGCATGACAATTTACTTGCACAAATTATAAATCATAGATTATAATGAGGCAACAATTATGTTTACGATAATTAACATTTTATGAAAGAAGCTAAAAGTAAGCCAGATAAATAGCATAATAAAATATGATTTACACAAAAGAGACACTAAAGGAACTTATATCGTCCAAGCTCAAGGATTATAAGCTTATTATTGTATCCAACCGTGAGCCATATAGTCATACTTATGTAGGTGAGGAGATTAAATGCATTATTCCGGCCAGCGGGATGGTCACAGCACTGGACCCCATTATTCGGGCTGAAGGGGGGACATGGATTGCTTATGGCAGTGGTGATGCCGATAAGGAGGTAGTAGACTGCAAAGATCGTATAGCCGTGCCGCCCGGCAACCCCCAGTATACCCTTCGCAGGGTCTGGCTTACCCGTGAGGAGGAAGAGAAGTTTTACTACGGCTTTTCCAATGAAGCACTATGGCCTCTTTGCCATATCGTATACGTCAAGCCAAAATTCAATGAAGTGGACTGGTTAAGCTACAAGGCAGTAAATCAGAAATTTACCCGTGTTATCCTGGAAGAAGTCGGAAATGACAAGGCGTTTGTTTTCATTCAAGACTATCATTTCACCTTACTGCCCAAGATGCTGAAAGAAAGCAGGCCGGATTTGCTTATAGCACAGTTCTGGCATATTCCCTGGCCAAACCGGGAGGCATTCCGTATATGCCCATGGGGTCAGGAAATTCTGGAAGGTCTCCTCGGAAATGACCTCCTGGGATTCCATGTCCAGTACCATTGCAACAATTTCCTCGATACTGTAGACCGGAATCTGGAGTCAAGGATAGATTATGGAAAATTTACAGCTACAAAAGGAGGAAAGACGACCCACATCCGACCATTTCCCATTAGTATTGATTTCGATGCACTCAACTTGCAATCCCAGGGGAAAGACGTTGAAGATGAAATGTCACGTATGAAGAAAGAACTTGGTTTAAAAGGTCAGATTATAGGTGTTGGTTTAGACAGGGTAGATTACACCAAGGGTATTCCAGAAAGGTTTAAGGCCATCGACAGATTTCTTGAAAAATATCCTGAATACAGGAATAAGTTTACCTTCATACAGGCAGGTACCATAAGCCGGATCCACATTGAGAACTATCGCGATTACAACGATACGATATACGACCTTATGAACGAGATTAATCATAAATATCATTGTGGCAGGTGGACACCCATACGATTATTAAAATCACACTTTAATCGGATCAGTATACAGGCCCTGTACCGTTTATCGGACATCTGCATCGTTAGCTCTTTACACGATGGCATGAATCTGGTCGCAAAGGAGTTTATTGCCACCCGTTTCGAAGAATCCGGTGTATTGCTCCTCAGCCGATTTACCGGCGCAGCCGAAGAACTCTCGGGCAGTATTCAAATCAATCCTTACGCTATCGACACTTTTGCTGAGGCGATAAAGACCGCTATCGAAATGCCTCCCGATGAAAAGAAGAAAAGGATGCAGCGACTCAGGAAACATCTGCTGGAACATAATGTATACAACTGGGGGCAAAGTATTGTGAATGAACTAATCAAATTACATCAATGAAATACACCTTCGACCATATTCAGACCATAAACGAACTTCTCCGGGCACATAAGAAAATAATTCTTCTGACGGATTTTGACGGTACCTTAACGCCTATCCGGGAACATCCAGACCTTGCTGTACTCTCAGAAGAAGTACGTCAGATTTTATTAAAATATTCTCAGAACAAAACATTCTTCCTCGGCATAATAACGGGGCGTTCACTCCGGCAGATAAAAAAACTGGTTAATATTCCAGGGATTTTATATGCCGCCAATCATGGAATTGAACTGGAGGGACCAGGTGTGCGCTTTAGCAGTTCAGAGGCCAAAAAGGCACGCTGTAATCTCTGGCACATTTATATGCGGCTCTTTAAATCTTTAAAACATATTGAAGGGGTATACCTGGAAGATAAAGGCTATACCATTAGTTTGCATTACCGGTTGGTCAAAAAAGCAAATGATGTGGAATTCATAACAAAGACCCTTGACAGTATTACAAAACCTTATTTAGAGAGAAAAATCCTGTCTCTGAGTACAGGAAAAATGGTTTACGAGATACGTCCGCCGGTAAAGTGGAATAAGGCAACTACAATTCAATGGTTATTGACCAATTATTTTCCATTAGAATTCAGCGGGGATGCACTTCTTGTTTATCTTGGCGATGATCAGGCAGATATAGAAGTATTTACTGCTTTGGGCGGGAAAAGACTGATGATCTTTGTGGGAACACCATCGGATACATCCGCAGCTGATTATTATGTCAACTCTCCTGAAGAAGTAAAGTCGTTTTTAGAACTTCTTTATAAACAAAAGGATGAGGACAATAATGAGTTCCTAACAGAGAGCAAAAGAGCTATTTAGATTCTATACGCAGACCCCATATGCCAGAACTTAACGGGCTAAGGGCAAGTAATCTGCAGGAGTTCTGAGACTTTATAAAAACGGTTCCAGGATCGGTTATCTATCATCAAACCCACTGAAGAATTTCCTGCCAGTGTAACATTTCAAAATCCCTAAAGCCTCGGGAAATAATGGCAAAGATTACTGAATATGAATCCATCGCAGGCCCCCCACACCATTGAAGAATTGAGATTATTGGCAAGCAAACTTCAGGAGAAACTTATCCAGAACATTAATTCAACTGCTGTTGGTGGCGTGTAACAGAGATTTTCAATCGTATGGTGCCTTTATTGCAAGAATTAGGGGAAGGCACCCGATGGAACTGTATCAAAGGTGTCGGGGATTTTTTCAACGTCACCAAAAAATTCCATAATGCCCTGCATGGTAAGCCCGAAGAGATCACTCCTCAGATGTCTGAAATTTTCAGGGAGACAAGCGGGGGAATATTGACGCGGTGAAGACCTATTCATAACTTATTTTTTCTCAAGACGTTTTGGACTGGATTTTGAAAAATTAAATGTTATATTTTAGTCAGTAGAAATCGAGCAAGATAAACTTTTTAAAACAAAAAAACATTTTATTACATCCAAAAGGGTAAAGCAACTTATTAATATAAACAAATAAGTCATTACGATAAAGGCAAACCCTGGGCAATCAGGGGACGCAAAGTAAAGGATCTTTAAACTTTTGTCCTGCAATGGCAGGATAAAAGAAAGATAGCCTTACTGCCGAAGATACTTAAGTGTATATCTTTGCGGTAAGGCTTTTTTATTTTTATTTAAGACGATTATCGCGAAACAAAGGATTTTCCAGATCAGTTAATAAAGTACATAAAGATTTAGCAGGAGAGAAGAGATGGGAAAATTTGTTTTCTGGTACAGAATTTCTTTGGGCCTCCTGGTTATGGGTTTTTCCCACGCTTCAAGAATCTATGGACAAGAGATTCTGAAAAAGGAGATGGTTGCAGGCACAGAGGTTACCATAGGGCAAGAGGCAAGGGTGGCTTTCCAGAGAGAGGAATCGGGAGGAGTGAAAGAATGTCAAATGGGAAGAAGTGGAAAATCAGAAGGAAATGGAATTAACGTACAACCTGTAGATCAGCCCGAGAACCCAGGTGTGCTTGTCCTTGCACATGGAGTACATCACATGCACGGAGAACGGGTACATGAAGAGAGCAATTCGGAGATACTTCCCGTGTGGAATGCTTCTGTCCTGGAAGTGGTAAAGCCACTCACTGATAAGTATCCGCTGGAAATTGCCTTTGGTATGGCCGATCCGGATACCATAAAGGAAGCTGTTCAGAAATTAGAAGAAAAGGGCATTTCTGAAGTGATCGTGGTGCCACTCTTTATCTCCTCTCACAGCCCAATCATCGGTAATTTCCGTTACATCCTGGGTATTCAGGAGAAATTACCCGAAACTACCACGGTTAAATCCTTACCAAGGATAGAGAGCAAGATAAAGTTTCGCATGTCAGGCGCTTTGGATGATAGCATGCTCGTTGCGGAAATTCTTCTCGAAAGGGCTATGGAGCTTAGCACTAATCCGCCAAATGAAACGGTTATTCTGGCCGGGCATGGGCCCAATGATGAAAAGGAAAATAAACTCTGGCTAGCTGATATGGAAAAGCTAGCTTACTACGTTCGTGAGAAAGGCAACTTTAAGAAAGTGAAGGTTGCAACATGGAGAAGTGATGCCCCGGAAGAGATCAGAGAGAGAGCCATTCAAGAGTTGAGAACAATGGTAGAGATGAGCGGCAAAGAAGGGATGGTTATTGTAATCCCGCACTTACTCGCCACAGGGGGTGTAGAGAGTGAAATTGTGGCGGCTTTGAAAGGACTTCCCTATATCTTTAGTGGCAAAACCCTATTGCCCCACAGCAACATAACCAGGTGGATAGAAATGCAGATACAAGAACAAATGAAAGAATCCACAGGGAGAAAGAGATGAAAGAAAACCATTGTGGTGAATTAAAATCCATTGATTATCCCACTCATTACCTTCGGTAAAGTAAGGGGGTAATTTTTCAGAAGAAACATGGCTTTGCAATTAGTTGAGCTTAAACTTTAGATGTCTTATAAAAAAGAGGCAAGGAGCAAATTGGAGAAGCTCAAGTCTGCAAGTGGTGATGTATGGGAAGGACTTAAGTCTGGAACGGAAACTGCTTTGGAGGACTTGAAGAATGCTTACAACGAGGCAATTTCTCGGTTAAAATAATTTCAGTGTCAAAAGGGAGACGACTTTGTTTTTCACGATTTGGATTATCAGTGGCATTATTGCTGGCTGGCTCACAGGACTGGTGATAAAAGGACGAGGCTACAGCCTCATTGGCTTCCTGGCTATTGGGGCATTGGGTGGCATAGTTGGAGGCTGGATATTCAGAATGTTTTGGCTACTATCGTCCAATTGGATTGGAAATATCTTTGCGGCTTTAATAGGTGGGGTAATATTGATCGCGATTGTTCGCACCATACGCAGATGAAGGAAGCATGCTTGTCTTCTGGAGAACAAATTGATTAAAAAAGGAGGGCAGTTATTCGCATACTACGCCGGGCATAAATCTTATATCTGACATCTGCGATTATTTATCAGAACAAGCTCAAAAGGCTGACGAGTTTGTGGTTGGAGTTGAAGGTGTTAAATCTGCCACTCTACGTTAATGGAGCAAATTAGCTGATGACATTCATAGTGCCCCATGGTCAGGTGTCAGAAATATTACATCTTTCCCTTATTACCATTTTCGATTTTTGTTCTTGACATAAAGGAATATTTTGTTTAATTACAGTATAATAAATAATCATTTTTAATAGCAAAGCGATGTAATAGATGGCCGTACGATAAAGGCAAATCCTGAGTGATCAGGAGGCGCAAAGTAAAGGGTCTTTTAAACATACACGGAAGTAGTTATAAGACAACCTTGCTGCACCGGATAAAAGACAGCCTTACTGCCGAAGATGTTTTTAGAATATCTTTACAGTAAGGCTTTTTTTCTTTATTGACTGAAAAACCTGTGAATGAATGACCTGTGTTATTTGTAAAAATTGATCAGTAATAAAATTATATGAGACAGATCATTGAGGAAGTATGAGGTGTGAATTTTCTGTAAGCTTGGCAACTTTACTGAGAATGTCCTCAGTAGTTTCAGGTTAAATCCATGAATTTGCGGAGGAAATAAAATGTTAAGAAAGTTTGGTTATGGCCTGGTTGTTAGGGTGCATTGATGTTGGGTGTCGGAGTAAATACGGTATTTGTAGGCTGTAAGGCAGTTGCGAAAGAAAAGAAGTGTGAGATATGCGGGCATTTACCATCAAAGCCAGAAGCAGATTGCAGGTGCGATTGTCATCACAGGCATAAATAAAACTTTAAGGAGGAAAAATATGTCAAAATGGAAATGTCGTATGTGTGAATATGTATATGACCCTGAAAAGGGCGATCCGGATAACGGCGTTAAGCCTGGAACGGCCTTTGAGAATTTGCCTGAAGGTTGGGTATGTCCTTCTTGTGGCGCTAGTAAAGATGCATTTGATAAGATCAGTTAAATATTACATCATTTGTAACAGTTTGACTAATAAAATTCGGAGACCATTTGCCGATTCCTATGTAATAGTCAAAACAATGTCAAGGTTTTATGAGCGCGCCAAATCCGCCGATTGAAATTCCAAAAAGTGAATGAAGGTGGTTAACGGTCTTCGTTGGGTTTCTCCCATTTGCGACTTGTGATTGCATAGCCCGTAATCTTACCAATAAAGGGAATCGCCAGCATACCAGGCAGAGTTACACAGCGTTTTCTGTCCCGGAAATCCCGGAGACCGATGGTCATACCTTCGTGACCCATGCGAGGCTGGGCCCGGTAGGTACCTAACAATCGGTCCCACCATGGCAGGTTGAAACCGAAGTTACTGTTGGTCTCGTAGTCCTCC
Organism: Candidatus Brocadia sp.; assembly: GCA_021646415.1. Classification (NCBI taxonomy): domain Bacteria; kingdom Pseudomonadati; phylum Planctomycetota; class Candidatus Brocadiia; order Candidatus Brocadiales; family Candidatus Brocadiaceae; genus Candidatus Brocadia; species Candidatus Brocadia sp. Next base: position 6,620 of record SOEU01000038.1, on the reverse strand, counting down.
ATCGAGTGGTGCACACGGTGCATGTCAGGTGTTACCATGAAACACCGAAGCACACGGTCTATGCTGCGCAACATGCGTACGTTACCGTGGTTGAACATGGACGTTGCGTTTAATACCACCTCAAATGCGACAATCGCCAGCACGGGGGGACCCAGCACTGCAATTACTGCAAACTTGATCAGCATGGAGAGTATGATTTCAAAAGGATGAAACCGCACACCGGTGGTGACATCGAAGTCCAGGTCAGCATGATGCATGCGATGCATCCGCCAAAAGACGGGGAGTGCATGGAACATCACGTGCTGCAGGTAGATGGCGAAGTCCATGATAACCACTGATGCTGCAACAACGATTGAATACGGTACATGGACGTAATTGAAAAGACCCCATCCATGTTCCCGAGCAAATACTGCCATAGCCACTGCTGCAGTGGGAAAGATGATGCGCAACAGGAAGCTGTTCAGGGACACAATCCCGAGATTGTTAATCCAGCGAAGCATCTTCGAGACCTTAGGTATTCGCCTGGGCGCTACCAATTCCCACAGGTACATAACCGCTAAGACACCAAAAAAGAACCCGAGGCGAATGACAACCTCGTGGCTCATGGCAAACTTACTCATGCTCATGTTTTTTGTTCGGACTTCATTTATGAATTTTTGTTTTTATAACAGTTGTAACAGTTTGGTTTTTTGAAAAAGATATTCATGTTTGCCTATACACAAACGTTATTTACTATAGCTGAATGCAGACCGTTTTTCAATACGAAGCTCTCATTATCCGATCTTTTCGAATATTATTTACCTGACAATCATTATAATGATGTATATTCTATACATCACATCATAGGAGGATTGTATATGTCCGAACTTAAGAGAACACAGATGTATTTACCTGAGGATGTATTGAGAAAGTTAAAAAAAAGCAAAAGAGAATAGAACGACCATTGCTGCGGTAGTGAGAGATGCGGTTGCAGAGTTTATTAAACAGGGAGAGGAAAAAACTGCAGCAACTACACAACTACTATTCATAGCATAGGCTAATAATTATCAAAAATAGATAAACATTACGATAAAGGCAAACCCTGAGCAATCGGGGGACGCAAAGTAAAGGGTCTTCAAACTTACAGGAACGTAGAAAAAGACAGCTTGCTTTTGAGAAAGACAGCCTTACTGCCGAAGATGTTTCAATGAATATTTTGGCAGTAAGGCTTTTTTGTTTTTAAGGTATTTTGGTTCCTGATACTTATGGAAGAGGATTAGAACGTTCAAGTACTTTGAAACATGGTTGTAGTTATTTTCTCTTAAATGGAGGAGGAAAACATGAAGGTAATAAAAGAAATAGTAAAAGGAGTAATAATTTGTACCATCATCTCTTTCGTTTACACATTGAACGCAACGGCACAAATGAAGGAAAAAGAAAGCAAGATGCATGAAACGACGGAATGTCCGATGCCGATGAGTATGATGCCCATGATGGGTGGTATGATGCCGATGATGGGTGGCATGATGCCCATGATGTATTGTCCGATGCCAATGGGTATGCAGATGGGTACAATGCCTATGATGGGTGGTATGATGCCAATGGGTATGATGCCCATGATGGGTGGTATGACGCCAATGATGGAAAAGTGTATGAAAATGATGGAGAAAATGAGCCCTGAAGATAGGAAACAAATGATGGAAATGTGCCATCAGATGATGTCCAAACAATTGGAACACCAAAAATCCATGATGGATATGTGTCAAAAAATGATGGATTTAATGCACAAGGCAATGATGGGGCCAACAACAACAAAATAACCAATATTTGATACTTCTGATCCTCTTCCAGGTTGTTTCAGAATAAGTGTATCGAAAAGTCAAAAGATACAGGATGTCGTTAGAAAAAAAGTCCTATCGCAGAAGATGTTGAGAATAAACATTTCTGCGATAAGACTTTTTTTATTTGATATTAATATCGATAATCGATATTATTAATCAATATCTATGAACGATATTAATGAATCAATGTTACGAGACATCCATCTCGCATTTATAAAAATGCATATCCTTTACCATGCCTCAAAAGAGGAGGTCTTTGGTATTGGTTTAATTGAGGAATTGGGAAGGCATGGATACAGGCTTAGTCCGGGTACGCTGTATCCAACGTTGGCAAAGATGCAGGAAGCCGGTCTTTTGACCTGCAAATGCAGGACTGTCCGGCACAAACAGCGGAAATATTACAGGATTACTCACGCCGGGATGGCACTGCTCAACGAGGTAAAGGTCAAGTTGAAGGAATTATATGACGAGGTTGTGAAGGAAAAATGAAAAACAATTCTGATTATCAAGGATATGATGTGCTAAAAATACGGCCAATTCGGTCGTTGGTCTTATGGCCAGGATTCCCTTATATTTTCCAGGCAATGATGCTTGCAGTATTTATTTCCCTTGCAGTTATTGGATGGGGTCATTCTGCACCGGAAGGGGTGAATGATAAACTTTACGCAAAGACGAATATTGTTAATCTGATGATCTGGGGGCTGTGGTGGCCCTCTATGGTATGGATGGCTGTATTATTTGGGCGTATCTGGTGTATGGTATGTCCTTTAGAACTTGTTGCCAATGGAACCGAACGACTGGCGCGAAGGCTTGGAATCAAGCAACTTGTTCTTGGCAAGTGGTTACGGTCAGGTGCATTGATCGTTGGAATATACGCTTTTATCCAATTGCTTGTTGCCGGTGCACACCTGCATCGCGTTCCGGCTTATACCTCATTTTTTCTATGGGGATTGGTTGGGACGGCAGGACTGGTTGGTTTCTTTATAAAAGACCGTGCTTTTTGCCGTGGATTCTGTCCTGTGGGACTTTTGTTAAGCACTTACGGACGAGGCGGGATGTTATCGGTACGCGCCGGATCGGGGCAGATTTGCAATGCGTGCACGGGCAAGGATTGCATCATGGCATGCAACCGGACTAAACTCTCTGGACGCAGTTGTCCAAGCCTGTTGAATCCGCCGAAATTAAACAGCAATCGTGATTGTCTTGTCTGCGGTCAGTGCATAAAATCGTGCAATCCTGACAATATGCAGCTGGTCTTGCGTCGTCCGTTTCATCCGGCTAACGCGCGCGAACCGTTGGCATCATGGCCTGTCACCATTTTTGTCATGACAGTTTCCGGGTTTGTAACCGGGGAGTTATGCAGTGAATGGAAAACTGCTCAATCCATGTTTCTCTGGCTTCCTGATCATTTTACAGAACACTTTAGCCTCTCTTCTTTGGGAGGTTGGGTTGAGGGTGTCTGGATGATAGGTATATATCCATTGCTATTATGGTTTGTGCTTGGTATTTTGGCCGCTTTCAATAGCGATAATGCATTTGTAGTAATAAGGTCATGGCGGTTCCTGGCGCTTCCCTTAGCAGTCATCGTTTCTTCTGGACACATGGCGAAAGGGCTGGCAAAGTTCGTTTCGTGGGTAGGCTTTCTCCCTAGTGCATTGAAAGATCCTCCGGGCATTAAGACCGCTTTAGGGATAAGTTCAAAATCTATTCCGCAGCCTGCGCCACTTCTGTCAATATCTGTTGTTTCTGCTGTGGGAATAGTGCTTGTTGTTACGGGCATTTATTTCTCCATACGTGAAGCCCGGTTGGCCAATCCTGAGACCTACCGTCAGCGTTTGGTCCCAAAATTTGTACTGACCGTTCTCTTTGCTTTTATCATATCCGGATGGGGTTACATAAAGTAATTTTGGATTTGAGATTTACGATGTTAGATTCGAAACTAAAAGAAAATCGTAAATCCTCTTTTGAGTCTTATTGTTTCTGAGAATGGGAAGGACATAAAAATGGTCTATCTGATTATCTGTGCCGTTGCCCTTGTCGTTTCTGCCTTAACACTCTTTTCCGGCTTTGGATTAGGCACCCTTCTGATGCCGACGTTTGCGATCTTTTTCCCCGTAGAAATTGCCATTGCAACAACTGCCATCGTCCATCTGGCAAACAACATCTTTAAGCTGGCACTCGTTGGTAAGATGGCGGATTTTAGGATAGTACTGAGGTTTGCTATTCCTGCCTCAATTATGACCATTGCCGGGGCACTGTTATTAAACTATTTTGCGAATATTCAACCCATTGCAGAATATCATCTTGCAGGAAAAACCTTTACCATTACGGCCGTAAAGCTGGTGGTTGCCTTTCTTTTAGCAATTTTCGCAATCTTAGAACTCTATCCACGTTTTGAAAAACTTGAGTTTCATCCGAAGTATATTCCGCTCGGCGGGGCGCTTTCCGGATTCTTTGGGGGACTGTCAGGTCAGCAGGGTGCCCTGCGTTCCGCTTTTTTGATCAGGGCAGGACTGAAAAAAGAATCCTTTGGTTTCGGTGATACCTCGCTTATAACCAGGATAATGCTTCTCGAAACGCGCAACACAACGCTGTTATCTTTTTTGGAAACAACGCTGCCCACAGGAGACGAGGATCGAGGTTTAGGAAGTGGATTGACCATGATAAGTCCTGGCATTGGTTTATGGAGAGATCTTGGCAAATGCTATGCACTCCATGGCTTCTTCGGGCTTGATATACCCATAGGAGGGAAAGACGACGACGATCCGGATACTACGGTCGTCTACGGTACTGCCCTAACGAAAACTGTTACATCAAAAGATACACCGTATTTTGGGAATCTTACCTTCTTTGTTGAATTTAACGGAAGTTCAGATATAGGAACAGATGGTGATACTACGATGGTAAGTATACTTCCCGGTGTCAGGTGGAATCTTGGCCATGAATTCTGGCTCATGCCAGGCATAGAATTTCCTGTAATCGGAAGAGACGAATTCGATAACAGGGTTTGGCTGAGCGTATTAAAGGATTTTTGAGTAAACGTTTTAACTCCATAAATCCAGAATTTGAAACTTCGGAATACAAAGGTTACATTGGCGTGTTACGCTTGAACTTGCCTACGCATCTAAACAATAAAAAATTAAGTAGTTGACATTGTTCTTTTTTGTGTCTATTTTACAGTGCAGGAACTTCCAGCAGGTATATCCTATAATCACACTTCGACTTTACTCAGTATGACGATATTCCGATTGACATTATAAATGATGTTTTAATATAATTTATTCAAAATAATAATAAAAAGCAAAGCGATAAAGGCAAACCCTGAGTGATTGGGGGACGCAAAGTAAAGGGTCTTTAGACTTACAGGGAAGTAGGAATAAAGAAGACAGACTTAGTCCAGAAAAAGACAGCCTTACTGCCGAAGATGTTTCAGTAAATATCTTTGCAGTAAGGCTTTTTTATTTTAAAGATGAAGAAAAAAACGATCTTTAACAATATTTTGATCTTAGATCTTAATCCAATTCCTTCTCCGGAAGGAAATCTTGGGCAATTTTCAAAACTCATTGGGAATATCCTTCCTCACAAAGAAACTTCTATTCAAATCATTTCGCACTTTCCACCAGGTCCTATAGACCCTTCGCCCAGCCTCATTTTTCTTCGGTCCTCGCCTATTGAATCCTTCATAGAGGTTCTCCTTCATGTAAGAAAACATTGGGGACAGAGTTTTGTCGTAGGTCTTTTCTGTGAGAAGGAAAATACTGCACGGGGTGTTTTTCAATGCCTCGAAAGCGGGCTGGATGACTTTATCTCTTATCCTTTCAAAGAAATAGATCTTGCTCCACGTATATTGCGGCTTGTCAAGCGGGAGAATGAGACAAGTACTTTTCCCAGGGTTGAAGTGTTAAAAAAAATGTCCCACCGGGAACACCTGATTGGGCAATCGAAACCCTTCCTTCATGTAATTGAAAAAATCCCATCTCTTGCCTGGTCTGATGCAACGGTCATAATTTACGGGGAGACAGGAACCGGGAAAGAACTTATTGCCAGGTCAATCCACTACAATAGCCAAAGGCATGGAAAACCGTTTATCCCGCTTAATTGTGGTGCCCTGCCGGACCACCTTATTGAAAATGAGCTTTTCGGGCATGCAAAGGGCGCCTTTACCGATGCCTCTACCACCGAAAAAGGACTCATAGCGGAAGCTGAGGGAGGCACTCTTTTCCTTGATGAGGTAGATGCCCTTAGCTATTCCGCACAGATTAAACTCCTTCGTTTCCTGCAGGACAAAGAGTATCGGCATCTCGGTTCTTCAAAAATCAGGGTTGCAAATGTCCGAATTATTGCTGCAACCAACAGCAATCTCAGGTCTCTTATAGAAACCAAATGTTTTCGTGAGGATCTTTATTACCGGCTGAATGTTCTTTCGCTCACACTTCCCCCTCTCCGTGAGCGGGTTAGCGATATTCCTCTCCTTGTTGCCGAATTTCTCTCCCGCTACGCAAAGCAGAATCGCCGGGGTTTATTACATCTCTCAAAAGGTGCAGTGCAAAAGCTGATTCATTATCACTGGCCGGGGAATGTACGTGAGCTGGAAGGGGTAATACAGCGTGCCGTAGTTTTGTGCACTTCTTCCGTGCTCGAGCCTGAGGATATCGACATTCTTTCGCCATGCGGGCAGGAATTATTGGAAGTCTGTTCGTTACGAGAGGAGAAGAAGGCTTTCAGCCCATTCATTACGGCATCCGAACTTCTGGTGGCAGATCATTCTTTACAAAAGGTTAAAATACAGGCCATTAGTCA
>SOEU01000037.1 GCA_021646415.1 Candidatus Brocadia sp. | reverse complement strand
TATCCGTCTTCACATGCGTTCCCTGGATAAACCCAGCGCTCGCTACTCCTCCTCCTGCCATCACCGCCCCCAACACCATCGCTCCTATCCATCCTCTTCCTTTCATCGCTCTTCCTTCCCTCCTAAATCTTCTACTTACCTTAGGAATTATAGACATGAAACACTTTTACAATACCACTTTATACCAATTCAACTCCCTGCCTTACAGCTCAACGTATCCGCCAGAACCACCTCCTTTCATGAATTACAATATAACACCAGCGCTCTATCCGCATCACTGCATTTCTCTGTTTGAACCATCCGATGCTGTATGCAGTGGCCATCTCATTTTTTGCTGACCATAAATATCTTAAAAGATATGCTAGTGAGGAATTAGCAATAGGTATGCCACTTTGCCAAGACAAAAAATATATAATGCAACCCTTGGCAAAAACAGGCATTACGTAAATTGTTTACGGCAAATTCATTTTGGAGTAAAAGACTACAAATGGTCACAAAAAGCGGATTTTATGAGGAGTGATAGCTCTATCTTCTTACCAGAAAAGGCTATAAAAACATGACTATTTATGGTCACAAAGTGTTATATCATTGTCACACTGTTATGACAATGATTTGTCAAATAATTGCAATTTAACCAGTCTATTGCGAAGTGTTGTTCTGGGTATGCCTAACATTTCTGCCATTTTGACCTGATTTCCATTCGTTTTTTGATGTGCCCATTGAATAAGTTTTTTTTCAACCTCCGTAAGTGCATCTTGCAAGCTTATTGCGTGTTTATTATACAAATCCATTGACAATAAATCTTTGTGTATATCAACCTTTCTCAGGTACTCCGGAAGCGTTTCTAGTGAAATTCCTTTTGATTTAGAAAACGCAACGGCGTGTTCTACAACATTTTCAAGCTCCCTGACATTTCCAGGCCAATCATAAGCCAGCAACGCATTGAATACCTCTTGCGAAACATCGGGTAAAGCGTCCTCATATTGGGATACAAACTTCTTCAGAAAATAATTGATTAAGAGGGGGATATCTTCTTTTCGTTCCCGTAATGGCGGAATACTAATTGGTACCACATTTAACCGATAAAACAGGTCTTCTCTAAACCCCCCCTCTTTTACCCGTTCCAAAAGGTCTTTTTTTGTTGCGCAGATAATTCTCACATCAACACTAAGGGTTTCTTCTCCTCCGACTCTTTCAAATGTCCTTTCTTGAAGTACACGCAAGAGTTTGACTTGCATATCCAGTGGTATGTCGTCTACATCATCCAAAAAAATCGAACCCCCGTTTGCCAGCTCAAATCTTCCGCGCCTGGTCTTAATCGCACCTGTAAATGCCCCCTTCTCGTGGCCAAAGAGTTCACTTTCCAGTATTTCTCTGTTTAATGCTGCACAACTCACTCTAATAAACGGACCTGTTTTTCTACAACTGTGGTAATGAATGGCGCCTGCTATTTTTTCCTTCCCGGTCCCACTTTCTCCTCGTATAAGAATAGTCGCCTCCCTCTCTGAAACGTTCATAACAGTCTCAAGTACCTTTTTCATTGCTTCGCTATTTCCGACAATATTGCAAAACTCAAACTCAGCCTGTATCTCGCCTCTCAGGCGATTTACTTCGGCAGCCGTATTTTTGAAATGCAACGCCCTTTGCAATTTAATAATCAATTCATCGGTAGAAAACGGCTTTGCGATGTAATCATACGCCCCCTCTTTGATTGCCAACACAGCACTTTCAAGGGTCCCGTAAGCCGTCATGATGACGACAATTATTTCTTGATTATATTTTTTTATCTCTTTCAGAAAATCCATTCCGCTCATACCCGACAATCTCAGGTCCGTTACCACCACATCATATTCTTCAGATTTAACCCTCTTTAAACCATCGAGAGCATTATCCACCGATTTCACATGATAACCTTCCTTCTTCAACTGGCTTTCCAAAGATATTCTCATAAGTTTTTCGTCATCCACTATTAGCACCTTACCGCTCATATATCACTCCTAATATTTTCTATCATGTCAATACCGTTACTTTTCTCACCGGCAAGCAAACGTAAAATGTTGTCCCTTCGCCCAGCTTGCTCTTAACTACTATGTTTCCATTATGATCGTCTACGATTCTCTTGCTGATTGCAAGTCCCAATCCGCTTCCCATTTCCTTTGTTGTAAAAAACGGATTAAATATCTTATTGAGAATTTCTTCCGGAATCCCCGACCCAGTGTCAGAAATAGCGACCTGTATACTGGATGGCTGAAAGTCACAATAACCGGTCTTAATTATCAGGCCGCCGCCGTTCTGCATGCTATCCAAAGCATTTACGATAATATTAATAATAACCTGTGAGATATTGTCCTGATCTCCATAGATTTCAGGTAAATCAGGAGACAAAATTTTCTCCAAACGTATACCAATCTCCTTGATTCTATGATCCACAAACCGTAAGGAATTTTCGACGATCTCATTTAAACTATGGCTAGACATGTGCGTAGAATACGGTCTGGAAAATGCCATCAACTGTTTTACAATAACCTCGATCCGTTTTAGCCCTTCTGACATCAGATCAAGAAACTCCAGATTTTGTGATATATTCCTGGGCTCTTTCTTCATCATTTTTACGAAATTCTGCAACCCTCCTAACGGGTTGTTCACCTCATGGGCAACACCCGCAGCCAATTCTCCCACAGCAGCCAAGCGTTCTGTCTGAATCAACTGCAACTCCATTTTTTTTCTTTCTGTAATATCCCGACAAATCCACTGGATCGTTTTCCTTTTGCCATATTCAATCGCACTTCCACTGATACTGGTAGGCGTGAGTCGTCCATCTGCATGCTGATAGTCAACATTGTCCAGCATACCAGACCCTGCTTGATTTATTATCATCCACAACTGTCTTGTCTTTTCCCGATCATATTCAGGGACTATATCCCATATCTTTTTTTGGCGTAATTCATCTTTTAAATATCCCGATAGCTCCTCGGCCTTTTTATTTGAATCAACAATCTGCGCCGAGTCTGCATCAAGAGTAAAAATAGCATCGTTAGCGAGATTAATAGATTCTCTATATTTTCCCTCAGATTCCCTCAACTGGGCTGTCCGCTCACGAATCTTTTGCTCTAGTCCAGCGTAAGACTCCTCCAATTTCTCAGCCATCTTATTAAACTCTGATGCAAGTATACCTACTTCATCTTCTGAGTTAATTGGAATACGATGCCCGAGATTCCCCTTTCCAATCGCATTCGCCCCCTGAACCAACTGAAGAATGGGTTGTGTGATTCCGTGCGCCAGGATAAAAACGATAACAACAATAATGAATACACTTACAATCGCAAGGCTAATTACCTGATCTTTCAATTCCGCAATAGGTTGAAAGGCCTCAGATGTATCCTGCTTTACAATCAATCCCCATTTCAACTGAGGTATATAACGAAAAGACAAAAGGACTTCTAACCCCCGGTAATCCATAGCCTTTATAATTTCTTTTTCATCATCCAACATAAAAGACTCTGGCACAATTGTTTTCACAGGGATACTCATTTTTAATGCCGCGTCCGTGAGATGTCGCGTATTATTAAGGAATAGTAACCGATCCCCATCGCGTCGTACCAGTAGGGTCTCGCCCGTTTCTCCACTGCCAGGCCAGTCCTGCAGCAATGATCCTATAGCATCATTTGTATTCACACGGATAAGAACAACACCATTGATAAACTCTGTTTCCTCCATGGTAATTGGATCCGTTCTTTTCATGATGCCAAAGAGGGTCATTCCTATCCGCTTGGTATATCCAGAATAGTGGACATCTTTCAAAGGTATTCCATTATTTACCAACACATCAAGATAATACTTGTAATCCCCATCTTTTACCCCAATGTTTGATTCCGTAGTGGAAATTACGGTCTCACCGTTCTCTACATCGAGGATAGCTATTTCATCGCAATAGATCAACTTTTCCTTGAGTTTGCCTAGATATTCTGAAAGTCTTTTATAATAGACCTCGCCAATTTCCGATTCTTTCATCCTGTCAATAGTGTGAAATGCCTTTCTTAAATAAAGCAAGTTGGAAAACGATACCTCTAAAGACTTGTTTGTCGAAAGCACACCAATATCAACCATCCTTTCCTGTAACCAGTTACTGAGTTGTGCTTTTTTTAAATCCGCAATAGATGTCAGCTTTTCAACCACCTTCTCATTTAATGCCTTTTTCCCACGATTATACGCTGTACTGCTTACAATCAGGATAGGAAGTGTTGTCATAAGAATGAGATAGCAGATGAGTTTAACCTTGATACTCTTAAAAAACCCTACAAAACCTTTTGCCCACCCTCTATTTTCCATCATCTTTGTAATACAACTCCAAAATAAACCAATCTTTTATCCGGACCGTAAATAGATATAATACGTCACGCCGGGAAACGTTCTTTTGTTGACTTATTATAAAATTTATTTTACCATATTGCCTGGAACCTTAGAAACCTTCTTTTTTGTAAGTTTTTACCACGCCTTACAAATCTCCACTGGTATACTTTTTACCGGAAAAGATTGAAGGAGGTCGAAAATTGGTTTTTTCATGCAACGATACTGTGCTATAGCAATCGATAAAACTCCCGGAGAAAAACAATGCAAAGAAAAACTATCACTTATCTAACTACGTTCGCTTTTATTATAATTTCAGTTCTTACTCAATTCAAATCTCTACAGGCTCAAGAAGCTTTAAAAATCCCCTGGCATATGTTTAGAGGCAACCTCCAGCATACAGGCCAGAGCGCTTATAAAGGGGCGGAAACTAATACCTTAAAATGGTCCTTTAAAATAGACACCCGCATTACATCCTCTCCGTCCATCGCGTCCGATGGCACTATCTATTTTGGTTCCATTGACGGCAGACTCTATGCCGTTAACCCGGATGGCACTTCAAAGTGGATATTCCAGGTTGGTAATGAAATAACAGCCTCGCCCGCAATTGGAAAGGACGGAACAATTTATATTGGCGCCCGGGATAAAAAGATGTATGCGATTACCCCCGAAGGCAAACTCAAATGGACATATCAAGTAGGTGGCATCATCCTCTCCTCTGCGGCTGTTACCGATAACAGTCTTTATTTTGGTTCAGACGATAATACCCTCTATGCCATCACAACCGATGGTAAGCTGAAATGGAAATATACTGCTAACAGCAATATAACAGCCTCACCTGCACTCGGAATGGATGGCACCGTCTATCTCTTCGAGGTAAGTGGCGCGCTTCATGCATTATCTCCTGATGGAACCGAAAAATGGGTAAAACGCGTTGGAACTGGCGTATACGATTCCTATTCTTCTCCGTCGATAGGTTCAGATGGAACTGTGTATGTGGGTACGGACAGCGGTAGGTTAGTCGCCGTTAAACCCGACGGCAATATAAAATGGTATGTCAATACAGGAAAGGCCGTCCATTGCACCCCCGCTATTGCAAAGGATGGGACAATTGTCTTTGGCTCATATAATAGCTTTGTGTACGCCGTCCTTCCGGAATGTAAACTCAAATGGAGTTTTAAGACCAATAACTGGGTGGAATCTTCTCCTGCCATCGATGTAGAGGGAACCGTTTATATAGGTTCAAGTGACGGGAAGCTTTACGCCATCAATGCTGATGGAACCCTCAAATGGTCATTTCAAACGAAAGGCGCTATTGAATCCTCTCCGGCCATAGGACCCGATGGTACCATTTACATCGGATCAAACGACTGTCACCTGTACGCCATAGATGGTACCACACAGACGGGGTCTGTGCCTATGTTTGAAAAATAATTTTCAGCACATTTACCAGTTAAACACTTATAACCTAAATCCTGCAATCCAGGCGTTGAAAAATCCGTTGGGTTTCATTTCATTTCATTCATTCCGCATCTGCACAAATTACCCGCATAAATTCGTAATAATTCGTAATGAGTATGTAGGGCAGGGCATCGCCTGCCAAATCAAACCCAACACGGTGATGCAATGCGAGTATGATCCAATTGCCATAATCCCAGAAATGCCAGAATCATTCCCAACCATTTCATTCATTCCACATTCGCGCAAAATTCTACGCATGCATTCGAAATACGTGGTAGGCGATGCCTACCCTACACGATTGCGTGACCTATATCGTTGACAAATAAAAATACGTGAACAAGGAAATTCTTCATCATGGAAAGCGGGGACGCTTGTCCTACCAAATAATCACAAACCAAACGTGACACCAAATACTCGAGACCCGTAACAGAGGAACACCTTACAAGTTCCCCTTAACAAAGGGGACAGAGGGGGTTGTCCGTCTTCACCCTGAATTTGTTGGGTTTCGTGCCTCAACCCAACCTACTCGGCTTCTGTTCTCGTGCTATAATGCTTTACCCTTATTGCATCACGCACCTGATCCAATAATTTAGGTTTGGGCAGAATAGTTCCTTTTCGCTTTGAAAAATAAAATATATTGCAATATTTTGGTAATTTAAGATATATAATAGGTAAAATACTCGTAAACATTATAGCCTGCAGCCATCAACCCTGATCTTAGGCAAACACTCAAAAGATGATAAGGCGAAACAGATGTCCCGCTGGGAATGGTGAGGACTCTGATGTATCTCTTATTGGCATGGCCAAGGAATTAGAGATACCTGCAAAGACGTGGTAGTAATCAATTAGCCCTTGAACGGAGGTAGATTTTTATGCCAGCACAAGGTGGGTGGTTTACATGTCGCGTCGAGAGAACGGGTCCAGCGGACGACGGTAAAATCTACGTTTGGTTCGCTGATTAGGGCGGTAAGTTCAGCCACTGGTTCTTCGCGATGCCTGCAATACAACGGGAAATTCTCTCGACTGCTCTTACCGCTGTTTCGACGGGACTTCTGGTTGACGTTGCTTTGAGTTCTACAGACCGGTACAGCCAAATAGATCGAATTTATGTAAGGCGCTGACCACGAAAAGCCCGTGGAGGTGAGGGGAATGAACGAGAGTGGGATCGCGTCCACGAACTTTGGGCTCGCCAGCAACGCGGTGAACCTCCAAGCGAAGACGCTACACGCAGAGAGCAGCACTATTATCACTTGATTGAGCAGATTGAGGCAGCAGACCGCGAATTAGTGCAGGTTGCGTCGGTCCAACCCACTGGTCGCTATCGCTTTCGTCTCGAGACGAGAAAACGGTTTTTGGCCATATAGAGAAGTCCGGAGGAAGGTAAAAAAAGGCTCTGTGGATCCTTCAAAACCAGTATGCCGCTAAAGTGCTGGCTGATCTGAGGGCTATCTGCCCCGATCCCGGCCTCGTAATTGATCCCGCCGGAAAGGCCTCATACAACCAGACAACGAGCGGTGTTGGTGCGATACGTTTGCGCTGCTGCAACAACTAGGGACAGTCACGATCAGAGGAGAGAGTTCAAACTGGTCAGTACGACCAGAACCAGGAAGGACACTGGCTGACATCGGTGGCGTAGCGGTGTACGACACCTACCCTGGTACTCAACTCATCGACATCGTTTATGACGCTAGTGAGTGCAACGGACGCGGATTCGTTACTGTTGGTCCGCAAGGTGTCCAGATTACTCTAACCTCCGACACGCTCCTCTTTCACGAACTCGCTCACGCAACCCAATTTTAAGCTTACTAAAATCCAATCTTCGAGTGTTGAACGAGCTCGTTTTCACACTCTCGTAAAGTATTGCCAAATTCTTGTCGGCCGATTGCTTAATATATTTTTAATCGTTATGCTCTCTCTCTGGATTCACGAATTGCTTCTAGGATTTCCTTTCGGGAGATGTTTTTATGCAGACCTGGTACATCAAACGGAGAGCGGCGGACAGGAGATTTCGGCACAATAGAGAATAAATCGCCCTTTCGGCGACGAATAACAACCTCTTCCTTCTTGGACTCTTCGAGAATGTCGGCCAACTTTTCCCGTGCCTGAGAGTAAGTATATATTTTCATTATTCCACTACCTTTAATCCAAGGTTTCTTGCGATATCACACATCCGGTCATCAAGACTAATAAGCGCTAAGCTATTTTCAATACAGCATTGCAGATAATAGGCATCATAGGCGTAGATGCTATACCGAAAGGCGATTTTCATCGCATTATGTATCTTTACTGGAATCAACTTGACAGCTATTCTCTGTGAAATGTCGTAAGCTCGAAAAATTTCACGGTCAGTGAGACGCCCCTTTTTTCTGACTGCAATCAATGCATTTCCAATTTCGTAAGGCAAAATTTCCGGTGAAACTATTTTACATCCGAGGGTTTTATTAATAATCCAATCCCGCTCAGATTCATTGAGAACAACAGCAAGAAAGGCGCTCGCATCTGCCACTATTTCCATGATAGAATTGTACAACTCCAGTCAGAAGTTGTCAATTACTATCTGCCTCGTCTATTGATGGGATTGAGTCAAGCGCATGGGGTCAACCCTTTCAGGCTACCTGTGAATTCGGAGATCTGTTTTATCATGATAAATTGACTCCTTGGCTTGGACCTAAATTTTCGAATCTTTTCCGGATAATTCCCCCAAAAGATCCCGCACCCTCTTCATATCCTCCCAGACCTTCACCTTGTCATTGGGGTTTCTTAAAAGATAGGCCGGGTGGAAGGTAACCATCATGGGGATACCCTTGTAGTCGTGGAATTTACCCCTTAACGTACCAACCGGGGCCTTCGTGTTGAGCAGTGTCTGGGCAGCAAAGGTACCCAGGGCACACAAGACCTTGGGTTGAATAATCCCGATCTGTTCAATAAGATATGGCATGCACAGAACAATTTCTTCGGGCAGGGGATTGCGGTTTCCCGGAGGGCGACACTTCAGGACATTGGCAATATACACATCACTGCGCTTCAGACCAATCGCCTCAATAATTTTTGTGAGCAATTGGCCAGCACGACCAACGAAGGGTTCACCCTGAAGGTCTTCGTCACGACCTGGCGCCTCACCCACAAACATAAGGTTTGCCATGGGATTACCCACACCAAAGACAAGATTAGTACGTGTTTTGCTCAATGGACATTTATGGCATACCAACATCTCGCGTTTTAGTTTTTCCAAAAGCTGATTCCTTTTTTCTTTCTCACTCATGAAGGTTTGATCACCTAATGGCTTTACTGTAACATTAACATTGGGCGAACAGGCATCCGCCCCTACCTTTACCATCTGAATTTGTTCGCCGACAGTAAGGGTTTTCATGGGCTGCATTTCAGTGGGAGGATCGGGTAAATGCGGGTCACTCATCATGTTTGGCCTGGAAAATGTAATGGTATCTATTCCAAACCCCTTCTCAATCTCAATCCTGGTCATAACAGCATGAATTATGGATGCCAATTCTTTTTTTATTTCATCTGTGTACATGGTAATGGTTCATCACGGATTTTCACGGAATTTGCTGAATTTATTAAAAAATACGTAACACTTTATTTTTTGAAAAATATAGTCCGTTCCCCTGATCCATTCTACAACCTCTGGACATAACCTTCGACTTATTCAGGACATGCCTGTCAAAGTCCGTTCATCCTGAGCCTGTCGAAAGGATTATTCTTGCATTTTGCCAGGCGCGATATTTCAGCCCAATTTCCACGGGTCAATGCCTCCTTTTTCTTACGACTCCACCCTTTTATTTGCTGCGGTTAAAATCCTTTTTTCATCAATCTGAAGCAATACTGCTTTTTTGCAACAATGCCTTCTCTAGTTCTTCAAGAATAAGCTGCTGAACCTCAGCAATGCTGCCTTGTATCTCACAACCGGCAGCATATTTATGACCACCACCTCCAAATTTTTTAGCAATGTCATTTACATTAAACCCATCTCTACTCCTGAGACTTACTTTCACCCAGTTGGGTTTTGTCATCTCACGGAGCAACACACCAACAATCACCCCATCAATTGACACGGGGATGTCCGCAAATTCCTGCGTATCGATAGCACTAATATTCGCCTTTTCTAACATTTCTTTGGTCAGCCAGATTGTGGCAATTCGATTTTCGGTATGGAGGCTGACCGTGTTAAGCACCTGGGCATGTAGCTGGACAGAATTAAATGGGTTTGCATTGTAAACGTTTTTTGAAATCTCTGTATGCCTTGCCCCACGTTCGATGAGAAATGCGGCTGCTCTAAGTGCCTCAGGTGTGGTATTATTATGGGTAAACCGCCCTGTATCCGTTACAATCGACACATATAAAGCGGTAGCAATACCCGGGGTAATATCAATATTCATTTCTTTAAGGAGGGTCAGGATAATCTCACCAGTAGCGCACATATTCTCTGTCACCCAATTGATAGTACCAAAATACTCGTTCGAAATATGGTGGTCAATGTTTATAATTACCGCATTTTTCGGAATGATTTCTTGTATTTTACCAAGGCGTTCTAAGGTGGGACTATCAAGGGCAAAAACAACCTCAACCGAATCTTTCGGGAGTTCAGGGTAGATATACATCCCTGTCCGGGGAATAATGAACTTATAAATCTGAGGAACTGGGGAGTCGTTGACAATAAAGACCGATTTTCCCATACCCGCAAGTGCATAGAAGAGGGCTACTTCAGACCCAATACCATCCCCGTCTGACCGGACATGGGTGGTAATGAGAAAATGTTGATGTTGTTTTACCATGCTATAAACCTCATCCACACACTTCTTTATGGCAGTATCTTTCACACAAAACACTCCTAACTGATTATTTTCGTAAGGTATTATCTCTCATCAATCTTTGTGAAACAGGAAAGGGTTGGTAAATTAGTTGGAGCTTGTTGTGAAATGTTTTTTGGAAATGGCAATCACATGCCAGGTTTCAGCCCCCAAAGAAAAAAGATTATATGCAGAACATGCCCCTTTGTCAAACCTTCTTTTCCCTTGCAATTTATCTATAGATACGTTAACATGAAATTTTAATATATTTTTCCTGAATTTTATTATACAGATTCTCATTTTATTTCATACATAAATAGGTGGGTGGATATGTTTAAGATTATTGAAAAGACAAAGATTGCAGAATCTACTTTTTTAATGAAGATAGACGCTCCCAAGATTGCCAGTAAAAGGAAACCCGGCCAATTCGTTATGCTTCGTATCGACGAACCCGGTGAAAGAATACCCTTAACTATCGCTGGCTCTGACCCGGTACGCGGAACGATTACCATTATATTCCAGGTCGTAGGAGATACAACACGACAGTTATCCGGTTTAAATGTTGGTGATTATATTTTAGACGTTGTAGGACCATTAGGACATCCTACTCACATTGAAAATTATGGGACGGCCGTTTGTATCGGTGGCGGTCTGGGCATTGCTCTGGTAATGCCGATTGCCCAGGCACTTCATTCAGCCGGTAACAATGTAATATCGATCATTAGTGCAAGGAATAAGGACCTGTTGATTTGTGAAAAAGAGATGCAAGCATGCAGCAACGAGTTTATGATTGCCACTGACGATGGCTCCAAAGGTACAAAGGGATTTCCCACTCAGGTACTTCAGGAATTGATTAACAAAGAAAAGAAAATCGATATCGTGTTTGCAGTAGGCCCGGTACCACTGATGGCTGCCGTCAGCAAACTTACCAAACCTTATAATATCAAAACGATCGTAAGCCTCAATCCAATCATGGTTGATGGAACAGGGATGTGCGGTGGTTGCAGGGTTTCGATAGACAACAAACCCAAGTTTGTTTGCGTGGACGGCCCCGAGTTTGATGGGCACCTGGTAGATTACGAAAACTTAATGCAGCGTTTGAAAACGTATAATAATAAAGAACCACAAATACCAAGTGTAAGTCGAGATAGTTCTTGTTGGAAACCGGCAGAAGACCGTATGGGTACGGCGCATAAACCCTCAGTCTCCATGCATGCCGCTGAAGGTCATGCTGTTATTGATCAGTTAGCCGAGGGGCTTTCAGGTGTGGAAGCAGGCGGTGGAAAGTCTGGTGCAAAAAAAATGGGCGCTATCCCACGGCAAAATATGCCGGAACAAGATCCCAAAAACAGGATAAAGAATTTTGATGAGGTGCCGTATGGATATACACCGGAAATGGCCCGTCAGGAGGCGTTACGATGTTTGCAATGCAAAAAGCCTCTCTGTTGTGAGGGATGCCCTGTTAGTATTGACATTCCGGGGTTCATCAAATTAATTGCAGAAGGTGATTTCCTTGCAGCGGCACGCAAGATTAAGGAAACGAATGCCCTGCCGGCTGTTTGCGGACGGGTGTGTCCACAAGAAGATCAATGTGAGAGGGTCTGTATTGTGGGTAAAAAGTTTAAACCCGTGGCGATTGGAAACCTGGAACGTTTTGTTGCTGATTACGAACGAAATCACGGTGCAGCGGAAATACCCGCGATACCTGAAAAGACAGGTTATAAGGTGGCAATTGTTGGTGCTGGCCCAGCCGGACTTGCCTGTGCGGGTGAGTTGATCAAGATGGGACACGGTGTGACAATATTTGAGGCATTGCACAAAGCTGGAGGTGTATTGGTTTACGGGATTCCTGAATTCAGGCTTCCTAAGACCATTGTAGAATCAGAAGTTGAGTATCTTCGGAAATTAGGTGTCAAGATTGAGCTTAATGCCGTTATTGGAAAAGCACAAACGGTTGACGAATTATTACAAAACGGTTTTGATGCTATTTTTGTTGGTACTGGTGCTGGATTACCCATGTTCATGGGAATTCCGGGAGAAAACCTGAACGGGGTATATTCTGCCAATGAATACCTCACCAGGGTCAATTTAATGAAGGCCTATAATCCAAAATACGCAACCCCAATTGCAATGAGGAAGAATGTCGCTGTGATTGGGGCTGGAAACGTAGCCATGGATGCGGCCAGGACGGCTTTGCGTCTGGGTGCTGAAAATGTGTACGTCGTCTACAGACGTTCCAGAGATGAAATGCCCGCAAGGATTGATGAAATCCATCACGGCGAGGAGGAAGGATTACAGTTCAGGTTCCTGACGAATCCTATAAAAATTTTAGGCGATGAAAAAGGTTGGGTCAGCGGGCTGGAGTGTGTGAGGATGGAGTTAGGTGAACCTGACGAATCGGGCAGAAGAAGACCCATCCCAGTAAAAGGGTCGGAGTTTGTATTGAATGTCGAGTGTGTGATCATGTCCATCGGTAATGGTCCAAACCCATTAATTCCATCTACGACACCTGATTTACAGGTGAATAAGTGGGGTAACATTGTAGCAGATTTAGAGACGTGTACGACAAACAAGGAAGGGGTTTTTGCAGGAGGGGATATTGTGACGGGTGCTGCAACCGTTATTCTGGCTATGGGAGCCGGGAAAAAGGCTGCAAAGGCAATTGACGCATATGTAAAGTCAAAAAAACCCGATCCAATGATGAGCTGCAGCAAATGAAAGTTACTTTAAATGGCGAATTGAAGGAATGTCCGGAAGGAACGACCATAGAAAAATTACTTGATTTGTGCAAGATCGATAAAAATCGTATTGCGGTTGAATTGAACCTAGCGATTGTTCCCAAAAAGGAACTATCTGATCGGGTACTCAGGGATGCGGACGTTTTGGAGGTTGTAACATTTGTTGGTGGCGGATAAGATTGAGAAAAAAACAGCGGAGACAAAACTAAAGATCGGGCGGCATGAATTTACTTCCAGACTTTTTGTTGGTACCGGCAAATACCCTTCGATGGAAATAATGGAAGAGGCCTTAGAAGCCAGCGGTGCCGAAGTTGTTACCGTTGCCGTTCGAAGAGTAAAGATCAATGAAACAACGTCTTTGTTAGATTACATCGACACAAAGAGATACAAGATTTTACCAAATACAGCTGGTTGTTATTCTGCCGATGAAGCTATCAGGGTAGCCCATCTTGCACGGGAAGCGGGTATGTCCGATATGATCAAGCTAGAAGTGCTGGCTGACGAAAAGACACTCTTACCCGATCCAATAGAAACGCTGAAAGCAACACAGGTTTTGGTAAAAGAGGGTTTTACTGTGCTTGTTTATACCTCTGATGATCCTATTATTACAAAAAAATTAGAAGACGCTGGCGCTGCCAGCGTCATGCCGGCAGGAGCGCCAATAGGATCCGGCCAGGGCATCTTAAACAAAAACAACATAAGGATCATCCTCGAATCAGCAAGGGTTCCCATTATTGTAGACGCAGGTGTCGGTACAGCATCCGACGTTACCATAGCTATGGAACTCGGTTGTGAAGGCGTATTGCTGAACACAGGGATTGCCCTTGCAAAAGACCCCGTACGAATGGCAAAGGCAATGAAACTGGCATGTGAATCAGGACGGCTTGCATTCCTTTCCGGGCGCATACCGAAAAGACTTTACGCAAAGGCCAGCAGTCCGGAAAAGGACTTTTAAACTTCGTTTTTCTCCTTCCCTACGCAAAGTCTTTGCCATAAATATATTCGAAAAAAAAATTCTTTCTTTTTAAATTAGGCCTTCGGCACCTTCTATAACAGTAATGATAAGGCGCGCCTTGTCATTACATAGTGATTTGAAATTCCTTAACATTAAATCAGATGCTTCGACTCTGCTCGGAATGACATCACACAAAGCAAAGTCGATGATGAGTAAACGCCTCAACAGGAGGGAATTCCTTGCACCAAATAAAAGCAAGGACTTTTGATTTTATTATGCTTGCCAAAAGAATTATACCCTGTCTCGATGTTAAGAGTGGACGCGTCGTCAAAGGAACAAATTTTTTGAATTTGAAAGATGCGGGGGATCCGGTGGAAATCGCGGCTGTATACGACAGGGAGGGTGCCGACGAGTTAACCTTTCTGGACATCACTGCCTCCCATGAAAACAGAAACATCATTCTCGATGTCGTACAAAAAACGGCAGAACAAGTATTTATGCCCTTAACTGTTGGTGGTGGTATCCGCAACATTGATGACATTCGCCGATTGCTCAACGCAGGGGCCGATAAAGTTTCAATCAACACAGCAGCAGTTAAAGATCCAGAGTTTGTTACAAAGGCATCCAAGCGATTTGGGAGTCAATGCATTGTGGTCGCGATTGACGCCAAAAAAGTAAATGACGCTTTGAACACCACGAAATGGGAAGTTTACATAAACGGTGGCAGGACACCTACCGGGCTAGATGCCGTTGCATGGGCAAAAACAGTCGAGGAAAAGGGCGCCGGAGAAATACTACTAACCAGCATGGATTGCGATGGCACAAAGGATGGATTTGATATCGAATTGAACAAAACCATATCAAAAGCCGTGAATATTCCAATTATTGCATCCGGCGGGGCAGGCAAATTAGAACACTTCTACGATGTTTTTACAAAAGGAAAGGTAGACGCTGCCCTGGCTGCTTCTATTTTTCATTATAAAACAATCTCCATAAAAGAAGTAAAGGAGTATTTGACAAAAAAAGGCATTAACGTTAGAATTTTAGAATAGTTACGTATTTTTATATCACAAAACATTTCAATCTTTAGCATCACAGAATGAAGAATTATTTTCAGGTTTATTGACATTAGCCAATTTAATGGTATAATTTTAGGGTTTGTATTTTATTCCAAACAATTCATCCCTTCCAATTAATGGTAAATTTTATCCCACAAGAAAAGATCACAGAAATACAGCATGCCACAGATATTATTCAAATCATATCCGAGTATGTTCACCTAAAACAAAGTGGTAGAAATTTTATTGGTTTATGTCCCTTTCATTCAGAGAAAACACCTTCCTTTACGGTAAATCCGGAAAAAAAACTTTTTAAATGCTTTGGGTGCGGTGAGGGTGGAACCGTATTTCATTTTATCATGAAACAAGAAGCGGTGAATTTTATAGAGGCAGTTAAGCTGGTCGCTTCCAAGTCACATATTGATCTTTCTCATTTAAACACGCAAAGGGCGTCCCTTTCTATTGCAGAAAAGACTCGTTTGATAACTATAAACGATTTTGCTGCAAAATTTTATCATAAAATTTTACTCAACAGCGAACAAGGAAGGTTTGCAAGAGGTTATTTGCAGAAAAGACAGATAAATGATCAATCCATTAAAAACTTCTGTCTTGGATACGCCCCTAACAGTGGGAATACTTTGATACGAGTGTGTAAAGAACGAAATATTCCGGAAAATCTATTAGAAAAGGCTGGTTTGGCTATACCTAAAAAAGAGGGTAACGGCTATTATGATCGCTTTCGTAACCGGTTAATGTTTCCAATATTTGACGCGAGAAAACAGGTCATCGGTTTTGGAGGGAGGGCATTAGATGATTCGCTCCCAAAATATCTCAACTCACCCGAAACTGTTCTTTTCAATAAAAGCAACGTCCTTTACGGCATCGATCGGGCAAAAAATTCAATCCTGAAACAGCGTAAAGTTATACTCATGGAAGGCTACACAGATGTAATCATGGCACACCAGCACGGAATAGAGTGGGCTGTTGCTGTATTAGGAACTGCTGTGTCAAAACAAGACCGATTCTTGCAACATTTAAGGCAATACTGTAATCAGGTAATACTCTTTTTTGACTCTGATGTTGCTGGTTTGAAATCTTCCGATAGGAATCTGGATATTTTTATCGAAAAAGAATTTGATCTAAAAATTGCTCAATTACCTAAGGATTACGACCCGTGTGATTTTCTCGTAGAGGAGGGCGCAGAGAAATTTTTGATTTATGTTAATAATGCCAAGGATTTCTTTAGCTTCAAGGTCGAAATGGCTGCGTCCAAATGGGACATGTCCACTATTAACGGAAAGGCCAATGCAATTGACGATGTCCTTTCAACAGCAATGAAAATACCGGATGTTATTAAACGTAATTTACAAATCAAAAGGGTCTCCGAAGAACTGTCTGTTGATGAGACTGCATTGCGGACCCATCTGAAAAAATTCAATAAACAATTACCTCTTGTACAAAAGAAACAAGACGGCAAACACCGATTAGATGCCTCTTTCATGGCTGAGCGAGAACTTTTGTATTTGATGCTATCTTGCAATGATCTTATACCGAAAATCATAGAAGAAATAGGCCTGGAAGAATTCTGCAATACTGATCTTTTAAAGATCGCCGAAAAAGTGATTGAATTATATCGTAAAAATAATACGGTAAAAGAAGAAGACGTGTTACACATATTGGATGACATACAACTCAATAAAATACTTATGGATATTATTACAACTAAAGAGTTTCAAAATATTACAAATCAGGACGAGAGGTTGGCGGCATGTATCCATTTTTTTAAAAGGCGAAATAGCAAGAGAGAAAGGCATCAGGCAAAGGAGAAAACGTTAAAGACCATTAAGGTTGGCAGCAATGAGGAAGATATCATCGTATTGTTGAATGAATTTCACAAGAAAAGCAAAAACATCCATATCTTGAAAAATAAAGCCTAACGTCTTGAGTTGTTTTTGGTCGCCAGGCGTAATACAGGTTTAGAAAAAGGCAAATATTGAGTATCTCCATATTTCTATACATGGCATTGTTGAGGAGGTCTATCTTTAGATGGAAAGTTTAAACCAAAAAATTAAGCAGCTTGTACAAAAAGGCAAAGAGAAGGGCTATTTAACTTATGAAGAACTGAACGATATGTTGCCCGACGATGCGGATATTTCTCCCGAAAAGATTGATGATATTTTAATGATGCTGGATGAGTTGGGAATCGATTTGATTGATGAAACAGAGATTGAGAGTCGTGATATTGTTGAAGCAGAAGAGGCAGAGACCTTTACAGAAGTCGATTTAGAGTTTGGTGAAGTTCCAACAATTACAGAAAAGATAGATGACCCTGTTCGTATGTATCTCACTCAGATGGGAGAAATTCCTCTGCTCACACGAGACGAGGAGATCATGCTGGCTAAAAAAATAGAAATTACAAGAAAGAGATTTTTAAAGAAAGTATTACATTCAGATCTTTCGTTAGCAACCTGTTTGAGGATATTGGAGGATGTGAATAATGGAGAACTCTCATTTGATCGTACCCTGAAGGTAAATGCGATGGTCGACAATTGCAAGGATGAGATTCTGGAACAATTTCCCAGGAGTGCCAAAATCCTCAAGTCATTACTACAAAAAAACAAGGAAGATTACCTGCGCGCCAAACGGAAACAGATCTCTGAGAAAGAAAGAATAAAACTACTTCGGGCAATTAGGAATAGAAGACGAAAAGGCATAAACCTGCTCGAAGAAATTAATATTCGCACGAAACGGATACAGCCCATGATGAAAAAACTTCAAGAGATCGCTCTTGAAATGGACACTTTAGAAAAACAAATGATAGAATGCAAACAGCGTTCTAAATCTAATGGTCATTATAAGGACCTGGAATCTCAATTTGCAAAGTTAGAAGAGTTAGTATTGGAATCTTCGAAGAGTTTAAAACAACGCGTAGAATCCGTCGAAAATATTTGTAAAGAGCACGAAGCCGCCAAGAGAAAACTTTCCGGGGCAAATTTGCGGTTGGTCGTTAGCATTGCAAAAAAGTACAGAAATCGCGGGTTAAGCTTTCTCGACTTAATTCAGGAAGGCAACACGGGTCTTATGCGGGCAGTAGACAAATACGAATATCGCCGTGGATATAAGTTCAGCACTTACGCTACATGGTGGATACGTCAGGCAATTACCCGTTCGATTGCCGATCAGGCAAGAACGATACGTATTCCTGTACACATGATCGAGACCATGAGTAAGATTAGGAATGTTTCGAAGAAACTTCTCCAGGAAAAGGGTCGTGAACCAACAATAGAAGAAATTGCCAGAGAAGTAAAAATCACCGTGTCGGAGGCACGGCGGGTACTCAAAATATCCCGGCATCAAATCTCACTGGATCGGCCAGTTGGCGAAAGCGAAGATAGTTCCTTTGGTGATTTTATTGAGGACGAAAAGGCAGAATCTCCTATATCTGC
Source organism: Candidatus Brocadia sp. (assembly GCA_021646415.1). Taxonomy (NCBI): domain Bacteria; kingdom Pseudomonadati; phylum Planctomycetota; class Candidatus Brocadiia; order Candidatus Brocadiales; family Candidatus Brocadiaceae; genus Candidatus Brocadia; species Candidatus Brocadia sp. The sequence goes on along the minus strand of SOEU01000037.1, from coordinate 2,972 downwards.
GGCAACCCAGGAGATGTTGAAAGATAAAATTGAGAGTGTATTGGAAACGTTAACGTATCGTGAGAGAGAAATTATTAAGCTTCGCTACGGTATCGGCGACGGTTACACCTACACACTCGAAGAGGTTGGTAAGATATTTAAAGTAACGAGGGAAAGGGTAAGGCAGATAGAGGCAAAGGCAGTGCGGAAATTGCAGCACCCGATCAGAAGCCGTAAACTGGAAGGATTCCTGGATGGAATCGGTACAGATTAATCGTTTGTTTCTTGCCTGGTTTGATGTAAAGCACATTACCTGTTAAGAGGAATCTATGAATGACCGGATAGAGGTACTACGGAGGTTGCAATCAATCGATACAAAGCTGAAAAGACTGGAAGGCAATAAGCTTTACAGAGGATACGATGTTCAAAAGAAATTGAACCAAATCCAACAAAAGAAGGTAGAATTGGCAAAATTTGGCGAAGAGATAAAGGCCATTCAGAAAAACGTCAGCAGTAAAGAACTTGATTTAAAAAGCATAGAGGCAGAGATTAATAAATTACGACTCCAGATGAATCAAGTCAAGACGAACAAAGAATACAGCGCAATAAAAACTGAAATCGGAGGAAAGGAAGCAGACAAGTCTGTCCTGGAAGATGAGATACTGGGCATGATGACAAAGTATGAAGAAATACAACAGAGATACAAATCGTTTGAAAAAGAAATTGAACATGAAGGGTCACAATTAAAGGAACTCCAGAAACATGTGGAAACAGACCTGAAGGCATTGGAAACAGAAATCAATGAACTAAAGAAAAAACGCGATAAATATGCATCCTTGCTGGACAACGATACCTTACAGCAGTATAATCGGTTAGTAAGCCACAAAGATGCGATAGCGGTAGTTAATGTTGTGAATCAGGTATGTCAGGGCTGTTTCATGTCCATAACAGCACAAACGCTTAACCAGCTTATGTCAGGCAAAGAACTTACCTTTTGCCACAGTTGCGGTCGGATTTTATATCTTGACAGTGGCAAAGAAGTGCTGGAAGAAGAGACAAAGTAGACAAGACGGTCGTCGGTTCCAAAGAATCTCAAATAGAGAAGGAACGGGAGGAAAGTCCGAGCTCCACAGGACACAGTGCTCCGTAACGCGGAGTCCCGGTGACGGGAAGGAAAGTGCAACAGAAAATATACCGTCCCGCCTTCTGGTGGGATAAGGGTGAAATGGCGGGGTCGTTTCCCTGTGCAAGACATGCAGGGACAAACATCGACTTAATGTAAGAGCCCACCGCTCCGGTGGTGACATCGGAGGCATGGCAAACCCCACTGGGAGAAAGGCTAAATAGGGAGGGATGAAGTGGTCCGCTTCGCGAGAACCTCTGGGTAAGCCGTTTGACATCGCTGGCAACAGCGAGGCTAGATAAATGACCGTCCACGACAGAACTCGGCTTATTGTCTACTTTAAACAAAAATCCCCTCCGATAAATCGTATGGTTATCGGAGGGGGTTTTTCATTTTCGAATTTTTATTTCTTTTTCCCCTTTTCCTCGCCCTTTTTCTTCTCAGATCCTTCCATCTTCTTTTTTCCGCCAGGGTTATGTTTCGCACATGTCGTACACATACAATACCTCCTCCTCTTCAAAAAAAGTGGTTATTGTTATAAAATACGATTTCATAAAATTATAATACATTATCTCTTTTTTGCAAAGATTTTTCATATGTTTTCATTTTCGTGCAAACCTTTAGATTGAACGCCTGATCAATGGCGTTGAGTTGCATAGGTTGGATGAAACAAAGCGCATCAAAAAAACCATTGTTCTGATGGGTTCTCTCCGTTTAACCCCATCCTACTCGACTTTTTTATATACTTCTAAAAGAACTACATATTTGACTAAATTATTTTAAAAACATATAATCCTTACTAACGCCTTCCATATAACCAATGTCCCTCTTTTTACTTGCTAGCTATTTTAAAGGAATTATATGACATTTCCTCATTCGTCAATTAGAAGATATTTTTCTGAAGATGTATTAGAAAGGATTAAATCGGACTTCAAATTTTTGATCGATAAGATTATCAAATCTGGTTTTGAATATGATTTACAAATAAGGAACAACCATTTCAATCTTTATTATAAAGGAAATAGCCTTGCTAAAGTAACTCCTAAAGTCAAAGAGATGTACGAAGTGAGAATAAATAAAAAGTTCTTTTTGGGAACCACTGCAGCAAAGGATCGACGATTTACTGAAAACCAATATAAACGGGGTGACTATATTTGTTTGAAAATTCCAAATAATCACCTACATCCATTATTTCAAAATAAATATCTTAAAGAATTTTGCTCATGCATAAAGAAAGTTGGTTTCCAGGAAGAAATCATTTTTGAACAAATAATAATGACCGATAACGCGAATAGATCAGATTTTGTTATTATCGATAGGCAAATTATTGACAAGACCGATAATACCAGATTGGATCTATTATCCCTTGTGCAAATAAATGGAAATGATTACCAATTTTATCCTATTGAGGTCAAGTTAGGCAACAATAATGATTTGAAGGAAGATGTTATTGAACAACTTCGAGGATATGTCAAAAGGATTAAGGATAACTTTGGGGATTACAAAACATGTTACGAACTTAATATTAAACAAAAGCAGGAACTTGGTCTTATGAACAACAGCTTAAAAATCAATATAGTCGATGGCGTTTTTGGATTAATCGTCGTTGGTGCTTATTCAAAAATAGCCGATAAACAAATAAAAGAGTTAAAACAAAAAGCACCTGAATTAAAAGTTATTCAATTGAACAATTCCGTAGATTTAAAAAAAGCGATTTAGCTTAGTTATGGGGAGTGAGGGTCGCCCATTAGAAGGCTTTTGTCAAGCGAAAAAAAATTCTCTCGAGCAAAAAATCGAAGATTTTTTGCCTTTATTATCACGAAAATGATATTGTCTCATAAGCATTCACCTCATTGACCGCACCCGTATT
>SOEU01000036.1 GCA_021646415.1 Candidatus Brocadia sp. | reverse complement strand
CTTCATTGAAAAGGTGAACCTCCTTTTAGGTGTTTTTATTCTCAAAACACCTTGAAATCCCTTGGAGATTCTACCATTTCTGGCCTAATCCTGCAACAAGGCTTCGCCTTGTTTGCAGGATTTAGGTACTAAGTTTTTGTACCATGGGCGAAAAATATTGGAATATATCACAGGCGGTATGCGACCGAATTGCTAGAAATGGTAACCGGTTATTTTTAGTCTCGGACCATACTATAACGTGGAGGAAACTGGAGAGAAAAACAAAATGGAACGATGTGAACATGGTAATTCCTTTGCTCTTTAATTTTTATCACGGTCTCGAACTTATTCTAAAAGGCTTCGTTATAGCTTCAGAAGGTAAAAGTGCTAAACTTAATCATGGACTTACTCAGCTTTATCACAAGTTTATAAAAAACTACAAGAATCAGACAAAACTGAACAAATTTTTTTCAAAGTATCTTGATAAAACTCAAATGCCATCGCTCCTGCTGGATTTCCTCACGCACAATAAGCTAAGTGTTGACCGATTCTACGAATCGCTGAGATATCCTTTTGATCTCAATCTTTCAAACGAATATCAGCATTTCGTATTGAAGTATCAAGGTACTAATGGAATCCAATTTTACCGTTCTATGAGCAAAGATATTCGTGAAATGATGAAGCTAATTGTTGCCTTGGGGTATTCGCTTGAAACCAACTGCCGAACATGCCTTCAACCAGATGCGGATTAGACTGGTTTGATTTCTGAATTGCTGTTCGCCCGCGCTGGTTAAGGCAGTCGCTAGCATCCTCCTTGAGTTGTTCTTAAATCATCACAATATTTTTCTTTAAAACAACCCGTTGAATTATTATAGTGAATTGGTACTCATTAAATTTATTGCAGTAACCATTGTAAATTTTAAAAGGATTTGTTGCCTTGCCGATCGTATTACTAGAACCCCCACGTCCCCAAAACCCAAAACGGTTCGAAGACGTAGTCAATGCTCCCCTCTCAGCCTGCTTATTTACGGGTTATATCGCCTCGGTATTGCAAGATCACAAAATTGAGGCAGAGGTTATGAATACCCACCTCTGCGATTGGTCAATAGAGCAGACTATCGCATACCTTTCAAAAAAGAACCCCTCACTTTTGTGTGTCCACACGGTATATCTATGGGAAGAAACTCAGGTGATATTTGACATGCTCTCAACCCTAAAATCGAACGGCTTAGCCGCACATATCAACCTCTATGGATATTATCCCACCTTTGCCTATAAAAAAATCCTTACGGATTTTCCATTTATTGACTCTGTGACTGTTGGCGAACCAGAATTTACGATCCTTGATCTTGCGAGGCACATCTTATCGAAAAAGAATATTTCAGTTGAAGTGAATATCCCGGGACTGGCCTTCAGGGATAGGAATGGAAAGGTTGTTTTTTATCCGCGCCCTCCCGTCCAAAATTTGGATCAACTTCCTTACCCTGCCCGGCAGGATATGAACCTTTATCAGAAAAAGGGGATTGTCACATACATACAGGGAAGTCGCGGATGTTACGGACATTGCACCTTTTGTTACTTAAATCCCTTTTATGGACAGACGAACCAATGGCGGGGCAGGAGCGCAAAAAATATATTTGACGAGATCTTCAAATTATACACAGAACACGCCATAACGAATTTTTACTTTTCGGATGCCAATTACTTTGGCCCTGGAAAAGCCGGAAAGGAACGGGCCATTACCCTGGCAGAACTTATCCTTACAAATAATCTGGATATCTGTTTTGGTTTTGAATGCCGTGCAAACGACATTGAAGAATATACCCTTTCAAGACTCGTTATGGCCGGTCTTACCAATGTATTTCTGGGTTTGGAGAGTGGAGACCCTGCATCATTGAAGCGATTCAAAAAACATACTACCGTTGAAGAAAACAAAAAGGCTATTCAATTGTTGCGAGAGTATGGGATTGAACCCACCTTCGGTTTTATCGTGTTTGAACCAAATTCAACGCTGGAAAGTGTACGAAATAATTTTGAATTCCTGAAAGAAATGGACATTATGACCACCCCCGCAGTAACCGCCCACCTGTTACATCACCGGCAAACCCTCTTTGAAGGAACGCCAGATTATCAATCTATGATAAACGACACAACTGGTACTATCACCACATTTACAAATTATGAAGCATTTTATAAAATAAAAGATCCAAAAGTCGAGGCTTTATCAGAGATCGTCACTCATGTCTGCAGAACTACCTTATTACAACTCCCAAATACCTTTACTTGTGAAATTGATACATCTAATGCGGGTATTAAATCAGTTTCATTGGATGTATTAAACAATGCGTTGATCTCCCTTTTTGACCGAGTCCTTTCTCATTTTGAAACAAACACAATTCCTTATAGCCCTGATAAAATCAGAGAAATGAGTCAGAAACTGATCCATGAAATCAAGACTGTAATGCACAGGCAAGAGTAGGGTGCGTCCCACGCACCAATCCATTATGAACGTAAGGGCCGATGCCAGAATATCTCAGGGCAAAAACAAAAGGCATGTAGACTACATCCGTTGGAATCCCGTAAAGATTGATTTGGTGCGTAAAACGCACCCTACTCCAACCACTTCATTTATAGACTACGAAGCACCCTATAAAACCAAAGACCAGAGATTAAAAATTTGAAATTATCTTTACATTTTGATTTTTTATCTTTGCATTTATATTATCTGTATCTCTTCCAAACTGCTGGGCACATACGTATCAAGGTTTAATTGGTTTCGAATAGTTTCGGCAAAGCCAAGAGCAGTATCCTCTTCACCGTGCATTACAAAGACACGCTGTGGCTTCCTTTTGAATTTACTGAGCCAGTCAAGGAGTTCATCCCGATCGGCATGAGCTGAAAGACCACCGATGGTATAAATCCCGGCCTTCACGGCAATCTCTTCCCCAAAGATCCTTACCTTTTTAGCCCCGTCTACGATCATGCGGCCGAGCGTGCCTTGTGCTTGAAATCCAACAAAAATGATGCTGCATTCCGGACGCCACAGGTTATGCTTCAGATGATGACGAATGCGACCGGCCTCGCACATCCCGCTTGCAGATATGATGACAGCCCCACCCTTAATCTTGTTGATTTCCATAGAATCTTCCGCTGACTCTGTAAACTTCACAACAAAATTATTTTTAAAAAAATTCTCTTCTTTTATAAGCGCTAAGGTCTCTTTATCCAAACACTCAGGATGTTTAACGGTAATGCGTGTAGCCTGCAATGCCAAAGGGCTATCTACGAAGACTCTGAGTGAATTTAATTTTCCTTCTCTGGCCAATTGATTCAAAATATAAAGAATATCCTGTGTACGGCCTACAGCAAAGGAAGGAATGATCACATTGCCCCCCCTTTTTAAGGATTCTGTTACAGCCCTGGCGAATTCATCAATGGTTTCATTCACACCTTTATGCATTCGGTTTCCATACGTAGATTCTATAAAGACAAAATCCCCTTCTTCAATGGGGGTAAAGTCTTTGACTAAGGGTAAATTCTTCTGACCAAGATCGCCGGAAAAAATGAGCCTCTTTTCCCCGGTATCTTCCTTTACCCATAACTCAACTATGGCAGAACCCAGGATGTGGCCCGCATCACGAAATCTTACCTTAATCCCGTTACCAAGGTCTATTGTTTCGTTGTAGTTAACTCCCTGGAAATAGGCAATACTATCGACAGCTTCCTGGATGGTATAGGCGGGCTTAATCAGGGATTTTCCTGCCCTGATTCTCCTCTTATTTTCCCACTCCGCATCACGCTCCTGTATGTGTGCAGAATCGAGCAACAAAACACCGCATAAATCCACCGTTGCCTTTGTGGTAAAGACCTTACCTTGAAAGCCGTCTTTGACAAGTTTTGGAATGAGGCCTGAGTGGTCCAGATGAGCATGGGTTAATAAGAGATACTGAACCTCTGACGCTTTGAATGGAAAGGGTGAAACATTCCTTTTTTCATTCTCCCTGGTACCCTGGAAGGCGCCACAATCCACAAGGATATTGGCATCTTTCGTCCGGATATGACAACAGGACCCTGTAACAGTCCTGGCAGCACCAACAAATTGAATTTTCATATGCTTCTGCCTACTCCCAATTTATGCAATGATCAGTCTATGAAATTTTACTCAATACACAAAATTCAAAATATTATAACTACTCTATGGACAAAAACACGTACTTTTTGTAGAAATAAAGGGAAGTTTACAAAATTATGAGAGAAAGGATGGAAACTGTATGAAGGAAAAAAGAAGACCAGATAGGTTGGATTTAGAGACAATGAGAAATCAGATTTTGGATTTTGCATGTGCCAGGCATGATTTTAAACTGGAATCAGAGGACTTTCCCTTTGATGGAAACTGGAACGGGGTATTTCTTATAAAGTTTAAGGATAATCCAGAAGAGGACAGGTTGTATTGCGAGGCGCCACTGGGTGAGCATTTCATCCGGTTTGGGCTAGATTTGGAGATTGATGAACAGGCCTGGCAACGTGAACATGAAGATATCTGTCGAGAAGCCTCGGGATACGACGTGGCAATTTACCCTTCCCATGCACCAGAAGATGGAAAACGACATTGCCGATTATCTATAAGGGCATGGATTCCAAATTTTGGACAGCGCATCTTTGGTCTGACTCTTTCCAACCTCATGGATTGCAAAAAGGCCATTCTATCGATGCTTGCTAAGGAATAAGCCTGATTAACTTTGCCTTTAATCTTCTTTGCCAATAGTCAGGGGTATACCGATTGGTTTCTGGCTTGCCACATCCCAGAGAATAATGGTTCCATCCTCACTGCCCGAGGCTACTAACGTGCCATCCGGACTGAAGGAAACGCTCTCCACCGGCTCAGTATGGCCAGTTAAAGCTTCACCAATAGGCCTTCTGTCTGCTATATTCCACAAGATAACGGACTTGTCCATACTGCATGAGGCCAGCACCTTACCATCCGGACTGAATACAACACTTTCCACTGCTCCTTTATGGCCTGTCAGGGGTTTATCAATGGGCTTCCTCCCCGCCACGTCCCACAAAATAATCGTACCGTCATCACTGCCTGATGCCAGTAACGTACCATCCGGACTAAAGGCAACGCTCTCCACCCACATCGTATGGCCTGTAAGCGGTTCTCCAATTTGTTTCATGTCCGCAATGTCCCACAGAATAACATTTCCATCCACTCCGCATGAAGCCAATATCTTACCATTTGGGCTGAAGGCTATGCACTCCACCGGTTCAGTGTGACCCATGCAAGGCTCACCGATTGCTTTCATATTTGCCACATCCCATAATAGGATGAGCCCATCCGCACCACATGAGGCAAATGTTTTACCGTCGGGGCTGAATGAGACACATTCTACCCACCCTTCATGTGCTATCATAGGTTCACCCCTGGACTTCATACCCGCCATATCCCACAGGATAACAGTTCCATCTGCACCGCCTGATACCATCATTTTCCCATCGGGACTAAATGCAACACTCCATACCACCCCACTGTGACCAGGAAGAAGTTTACCAACAGGTTTCATACTCGTCAAATCCCATATCACAATACCGTTATCATTACCAGATATCAACGTCCTGGCATCAGGACTGAAGGCAAGACTGTTTACGGCATTCTCGTGACAGCTCCAGGGTCTGTCTATAGATTTTTCCCCGTTCTGTGCTGTATTTTGTAACGTTGCTTTTTCTTCGGCAGAGACAGTTCCTCTGCTAATGAACAAAATAAGACAGGACAATAATACCCAAACATGCATAAAAAACAGAGGTCTTATGTAATACCGATTCTCTTTTGTACGCTTCATCACGCCTCCTTATGAATAATTAATGGAAATGAAATGCCTTATTATACAAAGAATTTCATGGAGAGCGAAGTGACACTTCGCTCTACGCTAACTTTCTGAAAATTGCCGAAGGGGTAAATTAAAAACCTCTTACCATAGATTTTTCAATGCCTGAGTCCAAAAGTATAGTGTAAGGCAGGTTCAATATTCTAATAAAAACCAGCCAGTTTATAAACAGAAATTACATCGATAGATAAAAATGAATCAATAATTGGCAATATATTATTAGCATGGTATAATTAAAAACATTGATAAACACAGTAAACGGAACGTTGTGATACTAAGGTATCAAGTAAAAGGAGCCACATCTAACAGATCAATCCGTTAGATGTGGTAATCCGTTCCGCTGGGTTTAGTATTAGCAGTCAACAACTAAGGAAATGTCACATGGTAGATATAGCAACAATAGCGAGTGCATCTAATGGTCTAAAGATGGTCAAGGAAGTCTTTGTTGGTCTCTTAAAAATGAAAATCCAGAACGAGTATACGTCAAAGATAAATGAGGCAATGAAACGTGTAGGAGAAGCGCAAGATGCCTTATTTCAATTAAGAGAAGAGCTTTTTAGCTTACAGTCTGATAACGAAAATCTTAAGAAAGAAATTGCCAAACGGGTGTTACACATTCTACAAGACATGAGGAACACAACAGGAAATTTTCGATGCACAGGGTGTGGAAATGAATTTCCAATAAATCCCCCTAAAAAGCGTCCGCCTAGTGAATATAGTGCATCTGGCATTGCTTAAAAAATAACGGCTAACAATAACAATTAACGTCAATCGACGCGGTTTAACCGCGTGGCTATGTTTTGTTGTTAGCTTCTAATTGGGGCGGGGGATAGCATATTAATAAGCTAGCAAATATACGTAACATGTTAAACGATAAAAATGAAAAAAATTGCATGTTATCTTGACACAACGATATTTAATTTTGTATTTGCAGAAGGCGATGCAGAAAGGAAGGATATTACGGCAAAGTTTTTCAACAATCTACCTTCAATAGCCGAAGGCATATACATTTCAGAAGAAGTAATCAGAGAGATTAGCAGGGCACCCGAACCGCGAAAGTCTCAGTTGGAAGATTTAGTCCGCAAAACTAATCCGTTGTTACTCGATATAGATTTGGAAACAGAAGAATTAGCTGAGCGCTATATTAAGGAAGGAATTATTCCTGAAAAGTATAGAAGTGATGCACTGCATATTGCTGTAACTGTAATAAATGGAATAGATGTAATTGTCAGTTGGAATTTTGAACATATTGTAAAACTCAAGACAAGAATTATGGTTGGCGGAGTAAATAAATTGCTTGGCTATCACGAGATAGAAATTTGTTCACCCGAGGAGGTCGTTGAACCATGAAAAGACTGAAAGGATTAGATGAGATTCACGAGATTATCGAAAAAATTTCTGATGAAGAAAAAGGGTTAACTCCCGAACAGAGAATAAAGAAACTTCGTGAGGAATCTGACAGGTTTTTATTTGAACGAAATTTAAACTTAAAAAGAGTTAAGCACAAAGAAGTAAAACATGTTTCAGTATAATTGTTAGTGGCAGCAAATCAATCGCTGCACATGAATGCTCACCGCGGGACGCTTTTCCGGCAACGCAGTGAACAGAGGGTTGCAAAATTCATCAATTGGCTTGCTGATACGCTCCATGGTGCGCATCAGTGTGCTTGTTGTAAGGATAATTTCCATGTCTATTTCAACCCCTCCTTCACCCAACCAGTGTTTCCGATTCGTGGTACTTTAACATCTCAACAAATGCCTCGATGCGTGTCTTCATGGCACCGTCCAATGGCCCTGGGCGGTCACAGTCCAGGGTGAGGATTGGCAATTGGACGTGTTTTCTAATGATGCTATCGTGGATATGCCGGTGACAGAAACTTTGAACGTAGTGGATGAGCCCTTTAATACCACGTTGTGGTATTGCTTGTTGAATATCTTCCAAACGTGAAAAAATATCATAGGGATAGGTATATCGACTGTACTGTTCAACCAGAGTTTTTGTGGGATATGGCATGCTGAACTGTCTTTGAATCTCGTTGAACACAACGTGGGCTCCAATGGAAGAAAGAAATGGATAGAGGTCTTCACATATAGGAGGTATACCAATAACACCAATCCGAAGGTCATGCTGAACAGGTTCGCGCTTTCGTACTAATTCTAAAAATTTTATGGCACGTTCCTCAAAAACGTTATAATCTCCCATGAGATCACTAGTGGATACTGTCCAGATGTGATTTTCCTCTCCTGTTACCGTATTTTCCATCCAGGTGAACCTGTCAATTTCATGTACCTTTGTCCGGATGGTATCCAGACGTTCTTTCATCTCTTCTGCCTTTGAATACTCTACTTCCAGAGTATCAGCAAGCATTATCAACTGATTATATAAAAATCTCTTGTCTGTTTTACTGTGTGGATAGGCAAAAGGGATGGTTTCAATGCCTTCTGACTGGAATGTCTCCATGAGTGCCTGGTTATTACTACAATCCCCCTGGATTACACTAACGACTTTTTTTATGTGGTATTTTCTGACAGCTGAATAGATACCCTTAATCCAGGCACAGGTATTTCTTGGAAGGCCAGAGGATTCGGCGTCTTCAACCATTCTGTAAGCATACTTGTCGCAGATAAAAATATTATTCAGATCTATGGGTATATATCCGGCGGCAAAGACGATTTCAATGGGAATGGTTGATGTAATCCCAACAATCTTATCCAACGGGAGGTCTTCCATGATGGGAAGTGTTGGAAGTAAATGATCGTTAAATTTTAGATTCATGATAAAAATTACAAATTCAAATTTTTATATACTTACTCCAATTACCTCAAACAATTCCTTATCCTCCAAAACGATCTCTGTAAGAGACTTTCCGAGTAGCTTGATCTTTTTATGAATAGATATCTTCCCTTCCTTTTGGGGAAGTCGGATAAGACCCTTCCTGGCAGCCAATTCTCATTTTTCTTGAAAACCGGTTACTTCAGGTATTGGGCGAGCAGAGCCACCGGTTTACCTCTTTCCGTAACCACAATTTCTTCACTCTGCTTTACCCTTTGCAGATACGGGTAAAATGATCCCTTATTTCCTTAGCACCCTTTTTTAACATACGAGTATTGTTTCTTTATATTGTGGTCAAAATATTTATTTTAACATCATTTACTCTCAAACTCAAGGAGAGTTATACTGGTTGTTAATTCAGACAACTGACTCTTAACCAGCTTAAGCCGTTTTCAAAACCTTTCTCATTGACTTATAAACATAAGTGATATAAGATTATGATCTCTTTAACCAAAATTCCTGCAGCCTGAGGGAATGATCTATGAAAAACGGAGAAATAATTAGCAAAAAACCTGTAATTGCTGGTCTTGTGGATTATGAAAAGACCTATAGAGAATTTTCGTGGGAAACCGTTAAGAAAGAATTATCATTAACGAATACCCCTGCAGATAAGGTAAACATTGCCTATGAGGCCATTGACAAACATGCCGAGACCTGGCGAAAAAACAAGGTGGCGTTATACTGGGAGGGACCCGATGGCACTTACTTGAAGTATACATTCCTGGAGTTAAAAAACCTCTCTGATAAGTGTGCAAATATGCTTCGCTCGATCGGTGTAAAAAAAGGTGACCGGGTCTTCATATTCCTGCCTCGTTTACCGGAACTCTATGTCAGTCTGATAGCTATTGCGAAACTTGGCGCTGTTGCCGGACCAATGTTTTCTGCATTTGGTCCTGATGCCGTTCGTGACCGTTTACAGAATAGCGAGGCCAAAGTATTGATCACCACACCTGAACTGAAAGAGCGGGTCGATACGGTACTTTGGGAATTACCAAGGTTGGAGCATATCGTATTAGTCAATAACAAGGAAGAATATGAGTTAGAAGAGAGAGATGTATGTTATACCACGTTGATAAAAGATGCCTCTGATAAGTTTGAAATGGAATGGATGGGATTGGAAGATCCTTTTTATATCCTGTATACGTCTGGAACAACAGGGAAATCCAAAGGGATAACCCATGTTCATAATGACATGATTTCGCATTATATTACCACCAAATGGGTACTGGACTTGAGGGACGACGATGTTTACTGGTGTACGGCAGACCCCGGTTGGGTAACCGGAACAGTATATGGGTTGTGGGGGCCGTGGCTGAACGGCATCTCTTCTTATGTCTTTGACGGTCGTTTTGATGCCGCGAAGTGGTATGAGATTATTCAATCGTATGAAATTACCGTATGGTATACAGCTCCGACGGCACTGCGGATGTTGATGAAGGCCGGTGATGATCTTGTAAAAAACTATGATTTGAGCAGTTTGAGGTATATCTGCAGTGTTGGAGAACCTCTTAATCCGGAGGTAATTCGGTGGGGCCTAAAAGTTTACGGTTTACCAATTCACGATACCTGGTGGCAAACGGAAACGGGCTCCATTATGATTGCGAATTATCCGTGTTTACCGATAAAACCGGGTTCTATGGGTAAACCATTCCCAGGCATCAAAGCAGCCATTATTGATGGCAAAGGCAATGAATTACCTGTGGGACAGCATGGTCTTTTGGCGTTAAAGCCAGGCTGGCCTTCGATGCTCAGGGCGGTGTGGGGCGATGAGAAACGGTTTAAAGAATATTTCACTATTGGTGGCTGGTACACCACTGGTGATACGGCCTTTAAGGACGAGGATGGTTATTTCTGGTTTGTAGGAAGAGCCGATGATGTAATCAATACTTCGGGCCATAGAGTAGGTCCATTTGAGGTAGAAAGCGCCCTTCTTGAACATAGGGCCGTAGCAGAAGCCGGTGTGATTGGCAAACCAGATGCTGAAAGGGGAGAAATTATCAAGGCATTTGTGGTGTTGCGAGAAGGTTTTCGGAATTCAGAGGAATTAGAAGAGGAAATAAAAATATTTATAAAACATCGTCTGGCAGCGCATGCGTACCCAAGAGAAATCGAATTTTGTGCCAATTTGCCAAAAACCCGCAGTGGTAAGATTATGCGCCGCCTCCTGAAGGCAAGAGACCTGGGATTGCCCACAGGCGATATTTCTACACTCGAAGATTAGCCCGAGTTACTGTATGCCAAACGAACAGCAGTTTGTACCCTTGTCATGGTAGTATATTGTAACCAAAAAACAAATTTTTCTATGAGGAGAAATAAATATCAATGGAACAAACAAAATTCAATAAATCCTTTTTTGATGCTGTAGAACCGATCAAAATCAAAGACCCGCTTGCCATTGCGCTGGGCGCTATGGATAAAAATGAGGGTTTCATTTTTACTTATACAGATGCGGTAAAATTTGCCGGACACTCATGTCCTGCGGTTTCTGGCGCGTATAAATTAACCCAACTGGCACTGAAAAGTTTATACGGTAATGAAACTCCGGTACGAGGACAAATCAGGGTAACATTTAAGGGTGGTGTTGATCATAAGGTAAATGGGCCGATATCACAGGTTGTTACCTTGATTACAGGCGCCGCAGGTGAAAGCGGCTTTAAGGGGTTAGGTGGCGGTCGATATAACAGGCAAAATCTGCTGTCTTTTGATGAAACTGAGAGTGCAGATGAAGATGCGGTGTGCACGGTGGTGTTTGAAAGGATGGACAATAACAAAAAAATCGAAATTTCTTACAGCAATTATATGCTTCCTGCAAATCCCAAAATGGGTGATCTGATGCCATTAGCAGTAACGGGCAAGGGAACTGACGCAGAGATAAAAGAATTTGGAGAACTTTGGCATGAACGGGTTAAGGCGGTCTTGATGAATCCACCGAAGGGGATGTTTGTAATCAAGGAATTAAAATGAAAACCGCAGGAAGTAACCAGGAGAATACAGAGGTACGAATTCAGAAGAAAAACCGCTCCCCCTTGCATTTATATTTTGTTTTATTTCTGTGAACTCTGCGGTTGTGGATCTTTAATATGCAATTAAAATGGAAGACGCTTATTGGTGCCTTATTCACCACAAGTGCCATATTAACAGCATTTTCTGTGATAAGGGCTGAAACCGTAATAGTCCATGCAAACGTAACATGGGAAATGACGGATATCGTGGTACAGGAAAATACAACTTTGAATTGGAGAGTAGAGGAAAATGATTTGTGGAGTTTTAATCCACAGTTATTTCCAGATGGGCATAGTGCAGATGGCATTCCCGTCGCAGCACTGAAAGGGTACATATATCCAGGCCAACCTATTGGTATGCTTATTGGCAGAATTGGCGATTGTGGCAGGATGTTTCCGATGGGTACATCTGGAACCATCCACATCCTCCCGGGTGAAGACGGTGAATTTTTCTATCTCACCATGAACGATGATATCCTTGGCTTATATGGTAAAGGATTTAAGGATAACGAAGGGGAACTTATTGTGAAAACACGTCACGTGAAAGAAAAATAGCCCTTCTGTTTTGGTTGACTTGCCAGTTGAGAGACCAATGCAGACAGGGATTGGGCTGGGAACAAAACCTTACAAATATATATCTTGACGAAGAAATTTTAACATGTATAATGATTCGGTATTTATTAGCTACAGAATAATAAATTAGTGTGGTGAAAGGGGGTGGAACATAAAGGGGAACATTACTTAACTGAGAATATGCATTACGGTATTTATATAAGACTTTAATATCAAATCAATACAAGAAAGGAGATTGGGGGTTATGTTTAAGAAGATACTTGCAGGGTTTGTGGGTGTAGCAATGATCGCAGGAATTGGGATGACAAGTGCTCACGCGTATCAGGTAAAACCTGCAAAATTATGGGTTACCGCAATTGCCATTGGGACACCAATTGAGGGAGCAGAAATTAAGGTGGGTGATAACACGTGTACAACTGGTAAGAATGGCACCTGTGTATTCGAGCTGAAACCGGGCATGTACGAAATTTCAGTCCACGAACATGGTGGTGCAAGTGCTCATACAAGTGTTAATCTTGAGGAAAGAGACATTCGTTTTATCTCACTGGATCTGGGCGCTGCAGCACTTCATCCAAGTGGGCATCACTAATTATAAAGTAACGCTGAAGTAATTTTGAACCAATTTTATATCTCAAAGGCAGTTGTTAAGGGAAACAATTAACAACTGCCTTTTTTATTCATGAAATGATTAAATTAAAGAAAATACTTTGCCCGATTGACTTTTCGGAATGTTCTTTATATGCATTAAGCTATGCGAAGGACCTATCACTCAAAGAGCACGCTTCATTATATTTACTACATATCATAGAAACCCGCATAAGCGATTTTGGAGATATAATGAAACAAATTGACTTATTGTTGGACGGTGAACAGATAGGTCGCCTCAGGTTGAAACTTTTTCATTTGATATCTGACGACATACGGGCAAATATCCACGCTGAGTCCATCGTGGAAAAGGGTATTCCATTTGTGGAGATAATAAAGACTGCCAAAGAGAAGCGGATAGATTTAATCGTTATGGGCACACATGGCAGGACCGGGCTGGAACACATATTGATTGGGAGTGTTGCAGAAAGGGTCATACAAAAGGCACCGTGTCCGGTATTAAGCATAAGGCTTCCAAAGCAGATATTTTCAATGCCATAGAGAAGTTCACCCCGATTACCTACCATCAGTATTGGCTGATAACCACCAAAAATCTGCCGTTTTGTAATACCACCACTCTGTAGAAAAAAACTATTATCCAACATATTATTTACTTATATAGTACTTTTTTCAATACTTGTGCACACATTAATTACAGGATGTGGACTCTAATAGATTTTACGGCATATTAATTGCTCCTTGTTGTGGTGCAGATCTTCAGAAAAATATTTTTGCCAATATGATGTAGGGTAAACCTTTAGGTTTGCTTTCCAGCAATAAACGCAAAACTAAAGCCTCGCCCTATAGTTCTCTTCTGAGTCGTTTGGTCGGGTAATTAAATAATAACATAAGAACAAGGTAAAATTGCTTTAGGA
The DNA here is from genome assembly GCA_021646415.1 of Candidatus Brocadia sp. Classification (NCBI taxonomy): domain Bacteria; kingdom Pseudomonadati; phylum Planctomycetota; class Candidatus Brocadiia; order Candidatus Brocadiales; family Candidatus Brocadiaceae; genus Candidatus Brocadia; species Candidatus Brocadia sp. The sequence goes on along the minus strand of SOEU01000036.1, from coordinate 8,870 downwards.
AGAGGGCGTAAAGTTTGTTTTCAAGAAAACAACATCCAAAATCCGGTTCGTCACACATGAATACCCCATCGCAAATGCGCACAAATGTCGGTAAAGGTCATACAAATCGTGAAAGAAGGTATGATAAAAAATGGGTAGGAAGTGACCGCATTTTTGACGCAATAACAGATCCCATACTTGTATTCGATGTGGAGTTTAACTTAATCAAAATAAACAAAGCAGCCAAATACTATTTTACAGGATACCCTGTTGGGAAAAAATGTTTTTTTACCAAGCATAAATTTGCATTGGCCTGTAAAAATTGCCCAACATGGCAAACATTGAAGACTGGATCAACAATGACCAGCGAGATTTTAAACCCAAAGACCGGTACCCCCATCCTGTTGAAGACGTATCCTATTTACAATAAACAAAAAAAAGTGAAAGGGGTTGTGCTCGTCGGTAGGGAAAGCGGCGATGTTCTAACGAAGTGGAAGAGAAAAAAAGAATATTGACAAAGGCCTCATGCTTAGTATATTAATTAATAATATTGATTTGGTATAAAAGGGAACTGTTTGTTTAAATAAACTAAATTTTTCAGGTCATTCGATGCATTTTTTGAAACCTGTACTATACAAATTTTGGCTCATTTTCCTTTCCTGTTTCCTTTTTGTAGGGTGCTTAAGCGGGGAAAGACCGCCGGTGAGACTTTCCCCAAAACTAGATAAACGGGTTTTCCAAATAGCTCCATTGCCCGTTACCGTTGGTCTCTACATCGAACCCAATTTACGTAATTACGTACAAGAAGCGTCGCTGAAACAATACGAGGCAGGTACACCTTCGTATGCCTTTCCAAATTTTGTTTTCCCCATCGGAGAACCTCTTTCTTCGAAGATCGAGGAAATGTCAAAAATTGTGTTTAATCAGGTAATAGTAATAGATAATATACAGAGCAAAGAGGCATTGGGTGGGATTTTAACTGTTAGCTTAAAGAATTCGGATATCGAAATTTATGTAGAACCTTCCGTATGGAGGGCTATAGGGCGACACAATCTTTCGGTCATTGCATCATTTTTAGACCCGAAATTAAATAAAATATGGGAATCAGTGGTTACGGTGGAAGGAAAAAGTTTAGACGTTGTTACTTCTAAGGTTGAACAAGAGTGGTGGATTACCTCAGGACCCAAATTTGGTCCTGCTGTTGACGATGCTATCCAAAAGCTTACCTACGAACTTGCACAAAAAATTACTACCGCGAAAGAGATATCTGATTATATTTACAAAGAAAAGCAATAAAGATTACTGGTTAATCACTATTTTGGCCTCTTTTCGAAGACGATTGAGCAGATTGATTATTTCTGCGTCCAGAACTTCCAAACGTACCTTTTCCCTGACGTCTTCAAACTGAATATTCATACCTTCCTTCTTTTCAGTGACTTTTATAAGGTGATATCCATATTCGGTCTGAACTGGTTCGCTTACTTGACCTATCCTTAATGAAAATGCAGTGTCTAAAAATGACTTTGCAAAGTTACCTTTTTTTTGAATGAATCCTAAATTCCCTCCATTTTGAGCTGATGGACAGTTGGAATACTTTTTTGCAATTTCACCAAAAGCGGCTCCCCGGTCAATCTCTCTTTTGATATTTTTGATCTGCTCCAGCGCATGCGAAATTTCTTCCTGCGTTTTCATATTCCTCGTATCGATGAGGATATGGCTAACCTTAACAGAACCGCCGTCAAAGATACTCTTGTTTTCTTCAAAATAGTTCTTCAGTATCTTATCATCAAACTTGTTTCGAAAATATTTTTCGAGGGCAATAGAATGTTTTACACTTTTTTTGAATTCATTTATATCAGAGCCGATGGATACGAGGATTTGTTCCAATGATTGGAGGGCATTCTTCTGACTGCCAGCGATGTTGTTTCTTATCTGAACGACCTCTCTTTCAATCTCTTCAGGGGTAACAATCAAACCCTGCTTATCAATGAATTCTTCCATCAATATATCAGTAATCAGTTGATCAATGATTTCCTGCTTAATAGCGTTCAGTGTTTCTGGGTCTGTGTTCGTAAACTTTTTGAGCCGGATATCTAACATCTCTTGCGTTATGTTTTTACCGTTTACTGTGGCAACAATATCACTGGATTGCACCTTTTCTGCAGAAAAAGTGTCTGGTTGAAACAACGTGAAAACCAAATATACCAGAGATACAATGAGCTTACGCATGTTAATTCCTTTCTTTATTTATGCGGAGTTCGCGTATCTTTTGCTGGAGGTTTTGACGATGCATATCAAGCGCCTCGGCAGTACGGCTGATATTTCCCGAAAACTCCTCCAGTTTCTTTTTTATAAAATCACGTTCAAAATTTTCTATCAGTATCTTCTTCGCGTCCCGGAATGAAAGACTATAATCAATGTTTTTTAACGTTACCGCATTATTTTCCGGATGTCTTATTTCTTCCGGCAGATCTGTGATATCAAGAATTTCATTGTCGGAAAGTACCACGGCGCTCTCAATAACGTTCTTCAGCTGACGAACGTTTCCTGGCCAATTATAGGATACCAAAAACTTAGTCGCTTCATTGGAGATTGATACAATACTTTTTTGATGTTTTTCGGAAAAATATTGAATAAATCTATTTACTAGCAGAGGAATATCTTCCCTCCTGTTTCTTAAAGGAGGGAGTTTTATATTTACCACATTTATCCTGTAGTACAGGTCTTCACGAAACCTACCTTCCTCAATTTCTTCTTCAAGGTCACGATGGGTAGCACTGATGATTCGTACATCCACCGCGAGCGTTTCGGTACCACCTAAACGCTCAAACTTTTGTTCCTGTAGCACACGCAAGAGTTTTGACTGTGTACTGACGCTCATGTCTCCGATTTCGTCAAGAAATATTGTTCCCTTATTGGCCAACTCGAATTTACCCAATCGCCTTTCTGCAGCACCTGTAAATGCCCCTTTTTCATGTCCAAAGAGTTCACTTTCAATCAACGTCTCCGGCACTGCTGCACAATTCATAATAATAAGAGGTTCGTTCCTGCGTTTGCTGCGTTTATGAATTTCCCTTGCCACAAGCTCTTTGCCGCTACCGCTTTCACCCTGGATCAGCACCGTAACATCAGTCGTAACGACTTTTTCAATTCTGTCAAAGACATTTTTCATGTCCTCGCTTTGACCGATGAGTTCTCCCATACCTTCCAATCGTCCAATTTCTAACCGAAGCCTGGCGTTTTCTTCCTGCAAGGCAAGTCGTTCGAAAGCATTTTTAGCGATAATCCGGAGTTCATCGATTTCATAAGGTTTTGCAATATAATCGCAAGCACCCTTTTTCATGGCTGCAACGGCGATCTTTTCAGAACCATAAGCAGTAACAATAACCACAAGAGGTGGATTCTTCATATCGGTGATCATTTCCAGTGTCTTCATACCATCAAGTTGTGGCATGTTGATATCTAAAAATACCAATGCAGGATGCATAGTCTTTATAATTTGTAGCGCATCAGTACCATCTTTTGCTTCATATACCATGTAGTTATCTTTCTGGAGGATCTTCTTCATTCCGTAACGCGCCGCTTTTTCATCATCTACAATTAATACTGACGGTTTAAGCATCGCCTTAGGTCTGCATGAATATAGGTTCATTTAAAGGAAAGTTAATCACAAATGACGCACCATTCCCGTTACTCTCGGCATGGATGGTTGCTTCCATATCTTCCAGTTTCTTCTTTACGATGGAGAGACCTAATCCTGTTCCTGTTTGTTTCGTAGTATAAAAAGGCTCGAATATTTTTTGGAAGGACTCTTGTGGTATACCAGGGCCGGTATCGGCAATCGTTACCTGAATTATATGTCTGTCAGGCTGATAATGGGCATGAATATGTATCTCCCCACCGGATGGCATCGCCTGAACAGCATTATGGAGTAAATTAAAAAACACCTCCTTTAATGCCCCTTCATCGGCAACAATTTCCGGAAGGCCATTGGGAACCTGACAGAAGGTTGTAATCTTATTTTGTTTTGCCTCGTGGTTGAGCACAACCAACGTAGAGTTAATGACATTGCCAATCTTGACATTGGTTTTTATTTCACAACTTGGCTTCGCAAATTTGAGTAGTTGATTAACAACCTTTGTCAGCCGGTTTATTTCATCAACAATAATGCCGAGATCTTCCTGGAGAGGATCGTTTTCCCTCATATCTTCCCGCATAACCTGAACAATGGCCTTGATTGAACTCAGTGGGTTTTTGACTTCATGCGCTACGCTTGTAGAGAGACGCCCAAGGCTGGACAGTTTTTCATTTTCATACATCTTCCTTTCCAGAGCAAGCTTTTCCTCGATAATCTTTGATTTTTCCACCGCAGATCCAATTTCATTGGCAATGATCATCAGTTGGTCGAGATTGTCAGAAGCAATCGGCAAGCCTCTTCTTGCACGTCCAAGGGTTAAAATACCTGTAAGTTTACGATTTACAAATATCGGAAAGATAAAAACAGCATCCAACAGTCTCATTTCGTTTATGACGGAAACGTCCTTTACCTCATATCGGTTTAGTACAATAAATTCCCCATTAGCAAAGAATTGTACTATATGCTGTATATGTAACTGGGTTATGGGTTCATTTTTTTTATCACCAATAATTTGAACCCGTTCATTTTTAAAAAGAAAGAGGCTGGCAGATTTGATCGCTGTGGCCTTTTTAATTGAGTCGACTACATATTGGAGTAGTTTCGTGAAGTTAACGAGGGGGTCAGTGCTAATAACGTGGCTCAATTCATTTAATAGATATTCACTGTCCCCGGTGCGATAGAATATCAGTTTTCTGAAAAGCTTCTGTATCCTTTCCTTGAGCGTTGGAAACCAGAACACCAGACTTATAACAAAGACAGACTCCAGTATCTTGGAATTCACAAAGTAATGATGTTCCAGGGATTTTGTCAATTTTTTGATCCCAAAATAATAGAGACAAATCAGGATAAGGGTAAGGAACGAATAAAAGACGCTACGCCTGAGCACAAATTCCATGTAATTATATCGGTAGACGTAATAAGAAAAAATGATACTCGGGAAGATTGATGAGAGCATGGAAACCAATACAAGATAGTCTCCAACATAGGCAATCTTATTTCCCTCCAGGAGCACGGTAAACCCAATAAAGGCAGCAATAGAAATCACTACCCAGTAAATAGCCAGATGAAATTTTCTCTCTTCTTTTTCTTCCACCGTTTTTGCAAGCCATCGGGAAATATTTGCCGCAATAAACAAAGAGATTATCAGCCACACCACAAAAGGCTTAACGTAAGGCGCTGCAGTTATTATCAAATGGGTGTCTTCTGACAGAATGAAATTTTTTATGACCACCGAAAAGGGAATAACCGGGAGGTAAATGGCAAAAGTAATGAATTGCTGCAAAAGTTTATTCATGTGAGGTTTGCTTTCAAAAAGAAACAAAACCGCAGTGTGCAGCAACAGGCTGGGCATGAAACCAATCCCTCCATAAGAAATTGCATCAGCAATAAGGTCTACGGACTGGATGTTCCTGCCAAACAGGATAAAACTGAAGAGGGAAATGGTATTTCCAAAGTGCCACAGAGCCACACTGAAAACGAGAAAGAGAAAAATGAGTTCGCTCCTCGTTTTGTGCTTTCTCTGAACAATAAGAATAGAAAGGACTATATGCAGGATGGTACCAAGGATAAAACCTATAAGTGATATAATTTCGTAAAGCGGCATAATCTGGTCAGCAATTTGTTACTATAGTAAATGTCTTAAAGAAGTATACAGGCAAATGTCAATGCGGGTACACTCGTATCGCTCAGTGTAAACTCAGCGAAGCGATCCAACCCTGCTGTTTTATGATATTGATGAAAAAAGCCACTGTCAATAGAAAAAGCTGAAAGGTGACCCTTCAGTAATAACACGTATCTTGACAATTTATGAAGTGTTCCAGTAGAATTCAACTGGCGTTCCTGCACCTGCCAGGAACTTGCTTTATTATTCATCTTTTCCGCCACGGAACCTAATTGAAAAAACCAGTAAATATAGGCAAAATTATTATCCGTTCACCCAATTGGGTGGGCGATGTCGTCATGGCCACGCCGGCTTTCCGCTGTATTCGGGAAAACTTTCCCCAAGCAGAAATTACCATAGCCCTCAAATCTTACGTCTGGAAACTTATCGAAGGTGCCCCATGGTTTGACGAAGTACTTATTTTAGATCCAAATTCCCATTTAGAACGTACAGGGGGCAGCGGTAAATACCCGAAAAGGCCTCAATGCGTTTCCTTAATAAAGCAAATCCGGTCTAGAAGATATGATCTTGGGTTTCTGTTTCCCAATTCCTTTAGCTCTGCGCTCATGTTTTGGCTGGGCGGCGTGAAACGGCGCATAGGGTATAGAAGGGATGCCCGTTCATGGCTGCTTACCGATAGGGTAAATCGGTTGTCTGAAAAAGGGCGTTTCCTCCCGACGTATATGGGGGACTATTATCTGCGTTTGTGTACGGCGGTTGGCTGTGAAATACAAACAAAAGAACTGGAATTATTTATTACCGGGGAAAGCCTGCGACGCGTAGCCGAAATCTTTGAAAACTACCATCTGAACAATGGCCGTCCACTTATCCTGTTAAACCCGGGGGCGGCATATGGCTCTTCAAAATGCTGGACGGCAGAAGGTTTTGCCAGGACGGCAGAACTTATTAGTGAACAATTTGATTGTAATATAGCCATAGTCTGTGCTCCCAACGAAACAAAGTTGGCCCTGGATATTGAGCGTGCGGCTAACATCAAACTGATAAATTTAGCAAATCAGGTCGTATCCCTGGATGTTCTTAAGGCACTGATAAAAAAATGTGCTTTATTAATTACCGTTGACTCAGGTCCAAGGCATATTGCTGTTGCCTTTAAAAGGCCCGTTGTTACATTAATGGGACCGAATGACCCACGTTATACCGGCACCCCGGCAGAGATAGGACAGGTGATCCGGGCAGAAGTAGATTGTCTTGCCTGTCACTTGAAAGTATGTCCGAAAGATCACCGGTGTATGACGCAGATAAGACCTGAAAGGGTCGCCAGGGCGAGCCTGGAATTACTTAAAGAGCCACAGTACATAGATACCGTACCCGATCAATAAAAGTAATCCCTGTCCGCGGGTAAGCACAAATTTCCACGTAATCAGAGGAATCAGGAATATGCTGAACAGGAGCATAACAGGCATATCAACGATCAGGGAAGCGGCATTAACCTGCAAAGGTTGAATCATGGAGGCAACGCCAAGAACTGCAAGGATGTTAAAGATATTGCTGCCCAGCACATTACCTACACTGATATCTGATTCCTTCCGGATAGCGGCGATCATTGAAGTCGCCAGTTCGGGGAGAGATGTTCCCACCGCAATAACTGTAAGTCCGATAACAAGCTCACTGATCCCTACGACCCTTGCAATATATATTGCTGAATGAACCAGGAAGTGTGCCCCGGCTATGAGCGCTGCGAGTCCAATTACGATTAAGAATATATCCTTTTTGATGGTATTATCATATGCTGTTTCAATAAACTCCTCATATTCCTGCTCAATAGAGTTGGATTCTTTCAGGGCCACACGATACACATAACTGGTATAAGCCAAAATACCACCAAGAAGTATACCGCCTTCCAGACGGCTGAGAGTGCCATCCCATCCCATAAAGTACAAAAGTCCGGAGATGCCAACCATTATTGGCATCTCACGAGAGATGAGTTTCATGTCGATATTGAGGGGTCGAATGAGAGCCGATAGCCCCAATATAAGGCCTATATTGGCAATGTTGCTTCCGATAATATTCCCCATGGCAATATCGCTTAAATGCTTCATACCGGCCACTACACTGGTGACAAGTTCCGGAGTTGAAGTGCCGAAAGCTACTATTGTGAGTCCTATAACCACGGGTTTGATATTGAAGGAACGGGCGAATCTTGATGCCCCCCTGACGAGCCATTCAGCCCCGAAATAGAGCCCCCCGAGCCCTGCAAAAAACAATACGATTTGTAATAACATGATATTCCTTCACCATATAAAAATTTTGAGATAGAGGACAAACAAATCTGGTAAAAAATAGTTTCTCCTTCAGAGCCAATTTTTAAACTACACGAACAAAACATTCATTCTTAAACAACGCTTGTATATTAAATATCGAACTATATTAGCTTCAGAACAATTTTTGTCAATCACTAATTGGGAAGGATTATCTTGTTTGTATTTTGTTGTTTATTCTTTAAAAACAGAGCGTCCAACACGGACATCTTCAGGCAATTACATTTTTAAAAAAATGTATCTGATAATAAACGCCACAGAGACTAGATGAAATGCCCAATGTAACTCACGGGCCTTGCCGGTAACGAGCTTCAACAGGGAATAGGAAATGAACCCAAAGGACAAACCTTCTGTAATACTTAGGGAAAAAGGCATGATAGAAAGGGTTAAAAAGGAGGGCAGCGACTCGGTAGGATCCTCCCATTTTATTTTCCGCACATTAAAGATCATCATACTTCCTACTATTATCAGGGCTGGCGCAATAATGGGATAGAGATGGGTTCCATTGGAAGTTTGATAACCGCCCCCGATCATTTTTATCAGGGGATAAAAAAATAAGGATAAAAGGAGCAGACAGGCCGTAATGATATTGGATAAACCCGTTCTGCCGCCGGCCTGAATCCCGGCAGAACTTTCGATATAACTGGTAATGGTGGAAGTCCCTAAAAGCGCACCTGCAACTGTACCAACAGACTGTGCCAAATGAAACTGTTCTTTGACAAAAAAGTTTGAAAAAGAAACCCTAGCAGGCACTATTTTTCAAAAGCGAGTTGTTTCAAGCTGAAATAATATGATAAGTGACTATCGATATCAC
>SOEU01000035.1 GCA_021646415.1 Candidatus Brocadia sp. | reverse complement strand
CCATCATGTCTGAAGACAAGGAGAAGGACAAAGAGGGAAAATCAGGTGAGTTGATGACCGGCTCCGTGAAGACTGCTTTTGCTGGCTCCATCATGTCTGAAGACAAAGAGAAGGACAAAGAGGGAAAGTCAGGTGAGTTGATGACCGGCTCCGTGAAGACTGCTTTTGCTGGCTCCATCATGTCTGAAGACAAAGAGAAGGACAAAGAGGGAAAGTCAGGTGAGTTGATGACCGGCTCCGTGAAGACTGCTTTTGCTGGCTCCATCATGTCTGAAGACAAAGAGAAGGACAAAGAGGGAAAATCAGGTGAGTTGATGACCGGCTCCGTAAAGACCGCCTTCGCTGGCTCCATCATGTCTGAAGACAAAGAGAAGGACAAAGAGGGAAAGTCAGGTGAGTTGATGACCGGCTCCGTAAAGACCGCCTTCGCTGGCTCCATCATGTCTGAAGACAAGGGCAAGGAGAAGGAGAAAGAGGGAAAGTCAGGTGAGTTGATGACCGGCTCCGTAAAGACCGCCTTCGCTGGCTCCATCATGTCTGAAGACAAGGAGAAGGACAAAGAGGGAAAATCAGGTGAGTTGATGACCGGCTCCGTAAAGACCGCCTTCGCTGGCTCCATCATGTCTGAAGACAAGGGCAAGGAGAAGGAGAAAGAGGGAAAGTCAGCAGAATTGATTAACTGTTAAAAGCATCACACGGGGCGTAACAAATGAGGTAATGTTACGTTTCTGTGTTGTGTAAAATCAAAAATCCATAAAACAAGAAGGGCAACCACGGGGTTGCCCTTCTTGTTTATGGAAATTACTATAAATGAACGTCATCCCGCAGGACATGAAATGCCAGTATGAACATTGCTGCATTCCAGGATTGTCCTGCCATACCCATTGGTTCACCTGTCGTTCCGTGAAACCATTCATTGAACTCCCAGTTATTGGTCCTATTTGCCTCAGCAAGTCGCTCCAGTTCGTTCCACGCAAGCTCTTTCCTGCCTAATTTTGCAAGCAGCATTACCCAAAACCCGCCAATAAATGGCCAAATGCCGCCATTGTGGTACTGATAGGGAAGATTCTGCTTGTGGCGCCGCATGTAAGGACGCCAGAGTGGGCTGTTTTCCCGTATGGGATCATGGACCACCCTCACGGGATAAGGTTGGTGAATCTTTAAATTGAGCATGGCATCAACCATGCGGGATGCCTTGGAAGTGTATGCCAGTCCGAAGAAGGCACTGAGGATGTTGCCAAAAACGTCTATCTCTTCTCCCCAGAAGGAAAAATTCACGAAGCTGAGATAAAAATCACTGCGCCTGGCCCTGTTCCTGATATAGTGCATCAAAATACGCACCCTTCGGTGTTCCGGTACCGCCTTATCAAAAGGAAAGAATATGACTTTGAAATAATGTCTCGTCTTGTCTGCGGTAGAAATCTTGTACAGTCTTTTTACATGATACCACAGGGCATTGGAATAAAGCACAAAACCAGACCTCGGCATGATATCTGCCCAATCACTTGCCTCATTCTGCTGCAGCAAGAATAATCCCTGATGTTCCTGGCAGAAAAGCCAGTTAAAGGCACGATCTATTGCCGCACGTAACTGCTCCGCAAACCGTTCTTCGGGGAAAAAATGGTCGTAAAAGTTTATGGCGATCAGCCACCAGAGTGTGGCATCAATGCATCCCGAATACCAGAAATCGACCTCTTTGAGTTCGGGTTTTACGTATTTTGGAATCTGTCCGTTCGGGGCCTGATACTGCGCCAGGGTGAGGATACTTATCTTTGCATTGTGCACGAGCTCCCGGTCTTTGGATGCAATCATCCCCAGGGAGCAGATGGCTGCATCACGTCCAAAAATGCTGGCATAGGACCTGTCCACGGCTTTTTTGGATTTTGCACACGCAATAATACCGGCAGGGGTTGAATTGCCTCTTAATAGCCGTAGCGAACGAGTGTAACACCCCTGAATAAGATCTTCTTCAACGGCGACAGAGGATTTCTGATTGTTCATTTTTGAAGAGACTTATCTTTCAAATCATACAGATTTCATTGACATCCAATTGAGATACCCCCAAATGGTATCATAGAAGCTGCTTTAAGAAAACTTTCTGCTACCAAAACTAAATATATCATAACGCAGCGAAACCGCAACCAAAATAACCGCCCCTCTTTCCCTCCTTCGCGAGGAGGGAATTAAGGAGAGGTAAAAAACTTTCTCAAAACTTGTCCTCATGAAAATGGGGAAAGAAGTTTTTATACAATAATACTATAAATTTCAGAACTATTATCTCTCGTTGTTTTTTATTGAAAGATAATGACTCTTCATATTATACTGCATATGATATTGCGATTGAGGGTCTTTTTTGTATAATAATTGTTATGTGTTACATTCCCGTACTTTCGTAAACAAGCAAAAAAAGATAATCTGAAAAAGATTTTAACGGTATTAATAAAAAATCCGTTAATTTAGGAAAAACAACAATGAAACATATTCTAGAACCAGATCTGATGTCCGTAAATAAACTGCTCCAGGATTTGACAGCCGCGGACAGGATCCACTGGGCAGTGGAAACCTTTGGCAAGGACGCCGTGCTGTTGAGCAGTATGCAGAGTTCGGCCTCTGTGCTGATGCATTACTTTTACAGCATGGAACTGGAAAATGAAATACTCTTCGTAGACACAGGATATCATTTTCGTGAAACTATGCTGCTTCGTGATGAATTCATGCGACGTTACAAATTAAATATAGTGACCCTGTACCCGGAATTAACCCCGGAGCAGCAGGAAAAGGAATTTAAAAGGAAATTATATCTCTACGCCGATGGTCAGAAAGAATGCTGTCGCTTGCGCAAGACAGTCCCATTCCTCAATCATATGAAGCAGTACGGGCGCAAACTTGCAATGGTTGGTTTGCGCCGCAGCGAAGGAGGCCGGCGTGCCAAATTGAATCCTCTTTTACAAGACCCCCGTACCCACGGATATACCCTTCATCCGATATTCGACTGGACGGACAAACAGATTCAGACGTACCTTCAGGAGCATGATGTACCTGTTCATCCCCTGCATAAGCAAAACTATCCCAGCATTGGATGCGAATGCTGCACCACACCGGTCGAACCGGGTGAAGACCCGCGAGCCGGCCGTTGGAGACATCTGGTAAGTACAGGTGATGAAGGACCGAAGTACTGCAACATTAATTGCTCAGATGGTTCCGGGATTTGATACCAGCAGACAAAAGCAGAGACCGCGTATTATAAAAATTTTCTGTCAAAGGCAAAAAAATCTTTATGGAATACGTCAATATCACAGGAACGGAATTGCGCGCTTCACGAATTGGCTTGGGAACATGGGCTATCGGAGGCTGGATGTGGGGAGGCACCGAAGAACAAGCCTCGATCCGCACCATCCATACGGCCATTGAGCAAGGGATTAATTTGATTGATACCGCGCCAGTTTACGGACAGGGCCGTTCGGAGGAGATCGTCGGAAAGGCGATAGAGTTGTACGGTAAACGCAAGGATGTTATTATAGCCACCAAGGTTGGTTTGGAGTGGCGTGACACAAAGGTCTTCCGCAACTCTAAAAAAGATCGAATTCTTAAAGAGATCGAGGATTCATTGCAACGCCTGCGCACCGAAGTCATTGATATTTACCAGGTACACTGGCCTGATCCTCTGGTTCCCATTGAGGAAACCGCTGAGGCTATGCAACAGCTTTATCGTCAGGGCAAGATCCGCGCTATTGGTGTAAGCAATTACTCAACAAAACAAATGGATACCTTCCGTCAGGCCGCCCCACTGCACGTTATGCAACCGCCATATAACCTATTCGAGCGCCAGATAGAACAGGATGTACTACCTTATGCCCGCAAACACAATCTGATTACGCTAACTTACGGTGCCCTGTGCCGGGGATTGCTCACCGGAAAGATGAAATCTGATACAGAATTTACGGGAGACGATCTGCGAAAGGTCGATCCGAAATTTCAGCAGCCACGATATGGTCAGTACCTCGAAGCCGTCGCGCAGCTTGAACATTTCGCCCGTGAGCGCTTTAACACAAGTGTGCTGGCACTGGCAATCCGCTGGTTGCTTGACCAGCCCGGTGTGAGCATAGCCCTGTGGGGCGCACGCAGGCCCGAACAGTTAGAGCCTGTAGCGGGTGTTGCGGGATGGACAATTGATGATACGTCGCGCCAGACCATTGAACGAATTGTAGAAAATGTTGTCAAGGACCCTGTTGGACCGGAATTTATGGCGCCACCATCACGTGCGGACGTTGTGTAAAAAGAAATGACAACAGGAACGGATGGTTTGAAAGGCAAGGCTCCGTCGTAAGCCCGGCAGAACGGTTTAAAAGTCTTGAGATATAAGAATAATTATGGACAACGTGGTTAAAAATATGTATTTTTAAAATATTCACCAAAACTGTGTTTATATATTTTGTAGGCCTTCTGTACCATGTTTGCCTGTCTTTCTATTTCCTCACCTAATTCTTTCCAGATTTGCTCATAGAAGACTCTTTCGCAGAGCATCGATGTAAATTTCTCTTTCAATGCAGGTTCCGCCAGGGAAATACTGTTTATGATTTCCTGCGTATTTTTGAAATTAAAATTTAAGTACTCGAATTCAATCCTTTCTGCCTTTTCAAAGGCTGAGAACGCTTCTTTGATATCAGTTACCCAGGGAATAACAGGAGAATAATAAGGTATGACAGATATACCCTCATCAAGCAGGATACGAACTGCAGTACTACGGGAAGGAAATGACGGGCTTTTTGGTTCCAAAACCTTTTTCAGGGCATGGCTGAAATTGTTTACCGTAAAATATATCCTTTTGCAAAATCCCTGGTTGAGCAAAGGAATATAATCCACGATATAAGGAGAACGGGTGAGTATTACATAGGAAACTTTATATCTGTTTAAAATTTCAAGGAGCTTTCCGGTTAGCTGATATTTCTTTTCAATGGGCTGAAAACACTCAGTCGTAGAACCAAGAAGTACGACATTTGGTTTTTTCTCCAAAACTTCTTTTTCGAGTAAATCGGGTGAGTTTTTCCTTACATCTACGTATGTACCCCAGGGTTTCTCCCGTTTACGAACGACCTTGTTTGACCTCACGTAACAATAATGGCATGAAAACTCACAACCCATATAGGGATTGATCACATATTCCCCTAAATCTATGGATGTGGGATTTAGAATACGGCTTATCGTAACTTCTTTAATTTCTAGCATTTTAGTAACAATTCAACTTTCCTCTCCGCCTTTTGCATCGTTGCGATGAACTATTTCTCTATCAAATTCCCAATGAATGCATTGGTATACTTAAGTTTATGCCTCTTGATTTCTTCAACCAGGATTTCCATCCTTCTCAGGGACGTTGGATTTGTACTATAATCTGCCGTTTCATCTGCCGATGTACCATCATAATACGTAAACGGATTGATTTGGGCAATCTGAGGTATAATCTCTTTATGATGAATAATAAAATCGAGGGTATTTTGAAAATCCTGATCGGTCTCACCTGGATAACTTACAATGATACTTATGCCAAAGAAGAGGTTCGCCTGACAAAGGGCATGAAAGAAATTGAGGGCGTCATCGGTAGTAAAACCCTTGTTCATATTCTTAAGGGTGGTATTTGACGCAGACTCCAGCCCGATAAAAAGACTGTAACAGCCACTCTGCTTCATTTTTTTCAAGAGCTTTTGGTCCATATCATTCCTTATGGCTATCTGTGCTTCCCAATGAATTGACCCAAAATGCTCAATGATGCTGTCACATAATACTTCTAATTTCTTCATGTCCGCATTGATTAAGGAATCGTAAAACACAAAGTATTGTGTCTTGTTGTGTGTTTTATGATACCGGATTTCATCGATGAGACTGCTGACGTTTCTTGTCCTGAAATTTTTGTAGAGGAGCCTTTCCGAACAAAAGTTACATCTCCGGATACATCCCCTTGAAAACTGTAGTGGTATGGTGTTTCTCCTGGGATAGACATTCTGGTCAATTCCTGTATAACGGGGAAACGGGAGGTCTGTTAAATCACTAAGTTGCTCGAACGTTGCTACCTTTTTATGAGTATTGCTGCCAATAAGATATTGATACAAAGGAACTTCACCTTCACCCACAATCAGGTAATCAGCTACACGGATGACCCTCTCATGAAAATTGCCTTCACTTTTAAAATATTGGCGGGTAATTTCTGGTCCCCCCAATACAACCTTTAGGGTATTTTTCTTTGATTTCAGGAGTTCTGCTATACTCACAGTAGTTTCAAAGTTACTCTTGAAACAAGAGAATCCTACAACCTCATAGCTCAATATCTTCTCTATTGCACCCTGAAATTCCCCGGGATTATTTTGTTTCATCAGAGAAAGGATATTTTCTTCGAAAAACGTATTACAACTCACCCGCCACTGCTTTTGCAGTTGATGGTCGGATAAGGTATAAAAAATCTGATTAAAGTCTATCAAGTCTGCACCAATCCCCTTTTGTGCAAGGAACGCCTGGAGGTATCCCAGTCCAATGGGAGGCATATTAGGCCAGGTTAACGGCAATATGGTGAGGAGGATCATTTGTCCTGACATGTAAAATTAAAAATTCTTTTCACCGGGAAAAATAGAAATAGTACAAAGTATATCAGGCAAAAATATATTTCAGCAACATTAAAAGTTGTATTTCTTTGGCAGTTGTTATACTATTATTTCGTATGACAAAATCAATTTCTTATCACGCATAATTACCCTTGGCAAACAAATGAACACATCCCTTATAGAAAAGTTTATTGAAAAAATAACACAGGGAAAAAAAGAACATATTGATCGTTTTTATGAAATCTTTTCGGCAAGGGGATTTTTAATAGAATTGGACGTGAGTTCCGGAAAAATACGATTGAGTGACGATTCACATAGAGATGATGGAGAATTCCTTGAAGCACTGCAGAATATTGATTATAAAAAGATTTACAATAAACCTCATCAGGACGCTATTGATAAACGCGATAACGAAGATATTTCTCAGAACCAGCATGTATATTTTGATGGTATCGATATACAATTGTTTGATATAAATAACAATCAATATGTAATTGAGCTCTTTACCAATGAGATTCCTGTTGATCTTTTTCGTTTAAATTGGGAACGGGATAGGTATGGCAAGTTCGATCACTTTATGACATACGGGCAACTTCCTGCGATACGGGTATATGACCTGGAACCTTTCATAGCACGCCTGGTGAAATCGATTTCTTCCCTTGGGATTTCAACATGGTCATCCTGCGAAGGCCATTGGGGTGAGCCTGCGTATATAGTCTTTGACGGCAAATATCATCGCCTCTGGTTTCAGGCGGTCTTCAATACATTTATTGCAGGAAAATTAAATATGGTATGCAAGTGGGATTGGTTGGGATGGGATGAGCGCTGTATTATAAGCAGTCCAGGCGGAGACATCCTTGAACTCTATCTGGAAATTCAGGATGTAGCCCGATTACTCTATGATCACAGGATTCTTTTGAACAATGTCAAAAAACAGATCTGCACCCTTCTCACCCATAAGCACAAAGGCATGAATCAGAAAGCATTATTGAATACCTTCGAAGATTATTTGAAGGATCAATTTTCAATGACTTAATGTGTATTACTCAGTTGCTTCATGAAAAGACGCCGAAGAAAAAGGCATCTCTTTTTGGAGTGCAGAATAATTTGATTTTAAAAATGGCTATTTTTATTTATAATATTTCTTAATATGAATATGAAAATGATAAGTCACTTATTCATAGTCCTTCTTTCAGTACTATTCATAACTACTTCGTGTGCCACAAAAAGGCCTGTCCTTTATCCCAATGAGCATCTCAATACGGTCGGACGTGAAGTAGCTGATAAAGATATCGATGAATGTTTTCAGCTTGCAAAGGCACATGCTGGTAAGTATCGCACTGAAAAGAAAATTGCTGAACAGACAGCCGTGAGTACCGCTATAGGAGCAGCGACAGGTGCTGCTGTAGGGGCTGTTGCCGGCGACGCCGGACGCGGTGCCGCTGCAGGAGCCGCCGGTGGCGCTGCCAGCGGGCTTATCTTTGGTTTATTTAAAGCCAGAGACCCGGACCCTTTGGTCAGACAATATATGGAAGAATGCTTAGGCGATAAGGGATACACGGTGATCGGGTGGGAATAAATAGAAGCTTTCTTTGAGGATAATAAATATGAAAAAGAAAAACATTGTAATTATGCTGGCGCTGGTACTGACGGCAAGCACCACATATGGAGGGTTTCTGAGTGACCTCTTTAAAAAGGGAGGTGGAGGTGTTTCAAAAGCTGGCCTTGATGAGAGTACGGTTATATCCGGGCTAAAAGAGGCCCTGTCCGTTGCAACGGATAAAAGTATTACATCCGTATCCTCCCTTGATGGTTATTTTGCCAATAAGGCTATTAAAATTTTAATGCCTGAAAAAATTCAAAAGGTAGCAGATACCCTTGGGAAATTTGGATTCCAGAAACAAGTCGATGACTTTGTGCTGAGCATGAACCGTGCAGCGGAAAAGGCGGCGCCGGTCGCCAGAGAATATTTCGTCGATGCAATAAAACAGATGACTTTCAAGGATGCCATGAAAATATTAGATGGCGGTGACACTGCAGCCACTGATTTCTTCAGGAAAAAAACATACAATAAACTTTACGACTCGTTCAAGCCGACTATTTCTGACTCAATGAACCAGGTAGGGGTTACAAATTATTATAAGGACATGATGGGTAAGTTCACGGCGATTCCTTTCATGAAAGCAGAGTCGGTTGATCTTGATGATTATGTGACAAACAAGGCCCTCGATGGGCTTTTTTACATGATAGGAGAGGAGGAAAAGAACATCAGAAAGAATCCTGCGGCAAGGGTGACAGACCTCCTGAAAGAAGTCTTTGGAAAGAGCTAAATTCTTTAATAATGTCCCACCAGCCGAATCAATCATGTATTTCTCAATTGGTAATAATTTACCGCAAAGTTCGCAATTAAATGAAACGGTTTAGAAGTTGAGAAGACAGGACGTTCAATCTGCCGGGGCTTCCTTACTTTTCAATTTCATACCTTCCTCTCCGTTCCCGGTGTCCTCTGTGGTTTATCTTTCTTTACAAAATGACCGTATTACCGTGCAGGCAGTTTGAATGGCATGATCAATTTTCAATTTATCCTGTGGTTCTAACGGTTCAAAAAAAGGCTTTTTGCCAATGATATCGGTCACGTAGAAAAGGGCAACTGCCTTTTTCCGGATATATTGAGCAGCGCTGAAAAAGGCCGAGCATTCCATATCGATTACCTTAATACCCTCTTCATCAAAAAATTCCTTGTAGGATTCCTCACACTTCAATGACCCCATGCTCATCCCTATGACTGGCTGGATTTTTGGGCTCAAATCGGTACTCAAAAAAGATTGAAATAACGTTGGATCAGGATATTGGGTGATAATTTTATTCGTGTGTCGTAACAGGGTATCCGTAAAACTTTCGAAAGACAAACACGCCTTCGGACAAACAAGACTGCCGATGGTTAACTGGTCTGTTTCCTGCACCAGGCCGCAGGAGCCGAAATAAATGATTTTTTGGCAGCTTGTTTCTTCCAGATATAAGACAGCGTCACCGACAAGCAAGGTGCCGATACCCGCTTTCATAAAGGTAAACACATCGGTATTTGCCGTTGCATAGAGCTTCCCCTTTTTCAACCCTTTAATCCCAAGTGCCTTGAGAATATCCGGCATTAGATAGGGAACAACTACGCAGGTCTTTTGAATTACTGACGGTTCTATTCCAAATAAGGTTTTAAAGGTTGTCATAAATATTTTCTGGAAATTTACCGCAAAGACGCAAAGAGCGCAAAAAAGGCAAGAAGGTGAGAAGCTGGGAAGTTGGGAAATTTGGTAGCTGAATACCGGAACTTCACAACATCACAACTTCCCAACATTACGCGTAGCTGAAATCTCAGTGTGCCTCCGTATCCATCTATGGTTAGTTTTCCCTTTTTGTTTTTTATAAATTTCGTGTAAATTCATGTTCATTTATGGCTAATTTTATAAAGCATTATACTCCTTGACAATAAAAATCGTTTAAGATATAAGATGGATAACTTAAGTCCTTTGCCTTTTCATGTAAGGTATTTTTATGGGCATAATAACTATAATTGATCTTTTTCAGACAAAGACCAAAGGGCTTATATACGAAAGCCCAGGGCAACCGCCCTGGGTATACAGGTAAGCACCATCTTTAGCTCTGTAAGAGCGTAATAAAAAATGTCTCAGTCACTAACAAATCTCCTAATTCATATTATATTCAGCACCAAAGATAGAGTATTATTAATCAAGCAAGATATCGAAGGACAATTACATTCCTATATGGCAGAGGTTTTCAAATCATATGATTCCCATGCAATCATAATCGGTGGTACAGAAAACCATATCCACACCCTTTGTTCATTATCGAAGAAGATTCCTTTGAGCAAAGTAATTGAGGAAGTCAAAAAGAGTTCGTCTAAATGGATAAAAACAAAAGATTCAGAATATGGGAGGTTTTATTGGCAAAATGGTTATGGGGCATTTTCAATTGGACATTCAATGAAGGAATCGACAATGCAGTACATTAGAAATCAAAAGGAACATCATAAAAATAAAACATTCCAGGAAGAATTTCTGATGTTTTTGAATAAATACCATATCCAATATGATGAACGGTACATATGGGATTAATGTGTCTTTATGTCACCCTTTCAGGGTTAATTTTTTTTGTTTTCTCATTAGCCCAGGGTAAAAATTTACCCTGGGCTACCATAGAAAAGCCCTTTGGGCTTTAAAAAAAAGAATAAGGATTGATATTCATATGCTATCGCGTTTCTTTGGTGTTGATGTAAGTAGAAATAATGTGTTCATGCGACTACCATCCGTGGTGGATGCTAAGTGAAAAATCGATACAAATACGTTCTATACATAAGGGCGGGATATGAATCATAACCAGCATACGGCAATCGTCAATTTTATTTGGGGAATTGCGGATGATGTGCTTCGGGATGTTTATGTTCGCGGAAAATATCGGGATGTAATTCTCCCGATGACCGTTATTCGACGGCTTGACGCCGTTCTTGAACCAACAAAGGAAGCCGTTCTCAAGATGAAGAAACAGCTTGATGATGCAGGCATTTCTAATCAACATACAGCTCTTTTATCTCTTTGCAAGGCATCGTTCGATCTGGCTTTCTATAATACATCACCATTTACCCTTCGCGACTTACGAAACCGGGCAAAACAGCAGCAATTGAAGGCCGATTTTGAGGCATATCTCGATGGTTTTTCGCCAAACGTGCAGGAAATTCTGGATAAGTTTAAATTCCGGAATCAGATACCTACAATGGTTGATGCCGATATTCTTGGGCATGTTATTGAGAAATTTCTCGATTCTACCTCAATCTTAGCTCAAATCCCATTTATGATTCGGATGGAAACGTTAAGTTGCCAGCCCTTGATAATCATGCGATAGGTACTATTTTTGAGGAACTCATTCGCCGGTTTAATGAAGAGAATAACGAAGAGGCGGGTGAACATTTCACACCGCGTGATGTGGTAAAGTTAATGGCCAATCTTATCTTCCTGCCTGTAGCCAATCAGATTGAATCCGGCACATATCTGGTATATGACGGCGCCTGTGGAACGGGTGGCATGCTGACCGTTGCAGAGGAAACACTTTCTGAACTGGCAAAGGCACATGGAAAGGATGTTGCTATCCACCTGTTTGGACAGGAAATCAATCCTGAAACCTACGCAATTGCCAAGGCGGATCTCCTGCTGAAGGGAGAAGGCGAGGCAGTGGAAAATATAAAATACGGTTCGACACTATCAAACGATGCCTTTCCTTCACATGAGTTTGATTTCATGCTCTCCAATCCCCCGTATGGAAAAAGTTGGAAGACAGACCTTGAGCGTATGGGTGGGAAAGGGGATATTAAAGATCCCCGGTTTATTGTTGAGCATGCCGGAGACCCGGAATTCAAGATGATCCCTCGTTCCAGCGACGGACAGCTCCTGTTCCTGGTGGATAAACTAAGTAAGATGAAGCACAACACCCGGCTGGGCAGCCGGATTGCCGAGGTGCATAATGGTTCTTCCCTTTTTACGGGTGATGCAGGTCAGGGGGAGAGTAATATATGCCGGTGGATTGTTGAAAATGACAGGCTTGAGGCCATTATCGCCTTGCCGGAGAACATGTTCTATAACACAGGTATAGCGACGTATATATGGGTATTGACCAATCGCAAGCCGGAACATCGCAAGGGTAAGGTTCAACTTATCGATGCCACAAAATGGTATGCACCTTTGCGCAAAAACCTCGGCAAAAAGAACTGCGAATTTTTGGAGGAACACATCAAGAAGATTTGCGATACCGTTCTTTCATTTGAAGAAAATGAACAATCAAAACGCTTTCCCAATGAAGCCTTTGGGTACTGGAAGATCACCGTTGAACGCCCTCTGCGCCTTCGTATTGAGCTGTCTGAAAAATCTTTGGGCCGTTTCCGTCAGGTATGCAGGGAAGAAAAAGAGGAAGCGCTTATTGGTATAATTGATAACGTTGCAAAGAAACTTGGCCCCGGTCCTCATTTGGATTTTAATGCATTTCTGACGGCTGTAGAAACTGGCGTGAAGGAAAACAGCGTGAAATTGACGTCTCAGCGTATCAAATTTTTACAGGCCAAACTTGGGCTGAAAGACGAAACGGCTCTGCCGGTCATCAGCAAAATCCACAAACCAGGTAAGATTAATGCCAATCCCCTGTATGGCAGGTATGAAAGAGAGATTAACGGTAAGAAGTGCGTGGTGGAATATGAGCCAGACTCAGAACTGCGCGATACGGAGCAGATACCATTACTCGAAGGGGGTGGCATTGAGACGTTTTTTAAACGTGAAGTCCTTACCTATGTGCCGGATGCATGGATTGACGAGTCAAAGATCCAGATCGGTTACGAAATCTCATTCACCCGATATTTTTACAAGCCAGAACCGTTGCGAACGCTTGATGAGATCAAGGCAGATATCCTTGCCCTTGAACGGGAGACAGAGGGATTGCTGGAAGATATAATGGATTAAACAAACTACAGGCGCTTATAAAAGATATTTTGACTTTTTTATCAAAATAGGTATGAAACTAACCCTGTCAGGGTTTTAAACCCTGACAGGGTTGCCCCGCAATTTTGTGCTTCGGATTTTGCCTTTTGCCCTGAACTCCAGGGTTGCTATACACAGGGAGATACCTATGAAGAGGTATTGGAAAATATAAAAGATGCTATAAGGCTTCACGTAGAAGACAAAATTGAATGCGGCGAAGATATTCCACAACCTGAATCTGTGAGTTTGACTATGATGGAAGTATCAGTATGACAGACAAGCTGCCAAGAGTCACTGCTAATGAAACAATCAAGGTATGAGAAAGATACGATAGAAGAATTTCAGGAATTGCTGAAATACACAAATTTGGCAAGGTAACAAGGTGTTTTAATGAAAAGCCCAATCGGGGATAAAAATACCATTTAATTCTCTATAAAAACCAATTTGAAATATACACAACGGCATAAGTATGCAGCTGTCTGTCATTCCGAGCCTGACCCGGAATCCAGTGTTTTTCTGGATTCCCGTTTTCACGGGAATGACATGCTTGTCCCCGTGAAAACGGGGATTCGTATTTGATTAATGACGCTATGTATAATTGCAGAAAACAGATGAGTCAAAAACTGAAGCCTTATCCTGAATATAAAGATTCTGGTATTCCTTGGCTTGGGAAGGTTCCTATGCATTGGATACAAAAACCAATTCAAGCAATCACATACCTTAAAAATATTAGAGGAAGACCAGATTTGCCTCTGCTTTCAGTATATAGAGATTATGGAGTCATTAGAAAAGATTCTCGTGATGATAATTATAATCCCGAAGGATCAGACCTTTCGACTTATAAAGTTGTAAAGCCAGGAAACCTTGTTCTGAATAAGATGAAGACCTGGCAAGGGTCTCTTGGTGTCTCTAATCATTTAGGCATAGTGAGTCCTGCTTATATTGTTTGTGAAATAATTAGTGATGTTTATCCTCACTATATACATTACTTACTGCGATCAAGGATTTATGTTTGGTTTTATAATCAAATTTCCTCTGGTGTTCGTGTAAATCAATGGGACATGCGTTATAGCGATTTCAAGCGTATTCAGATTTTTTTGCCGCCTATTGAGGAACAGCGCCAAATAGCGAACTATCTTAACAAAAAAGAACATGAAATAAATCGCTTTATTTACAACAAACGGCAGCTAATTAAACTCCTCAATGAACAAAAGCAAGCTATTATTAACCATGCGGTGACGCGAGGAATTGATCCAAACGTCCGACTTAAACCGTCTGGTGTAGATTGGATTGGGGATATTCCAGAGCATTGGACAGTAATGCCAATAAGGCGTGCGTTTGAATCTATTGATTATGGTATTTCTGAGAGTATTTCTGATTCTGGAAAAATTCGCGTTTTAACAATGGGTGATATAAATAATGGACAAGTGCACATACCAGAAACTGGAGGTGTTGATTGGGTGTCGGATAACCTTCTTTTGAAGGATGGTGACTTATTATATAATCGAACCAATAGTGCAGAATTAGTTGGAAAGGTTGGTTTGTTTAAACAAGTAAATACAGTTCAAGTAACATATGCGTCTTATTTAGTGCGTTTCCGTGTTAAAAACATCAATAATTCTGAGTTTTTAAACTACTTACTAAATAGTCCCAAAATATTAAGTATTGCTCGACAGTTAGCTATTCCAAGTTTAAATCAATCAAACTTGAATCCGACTCGGTATGGTCGAATTTTAATAGCATTACCATCCTTGTCAGATCAGATAAAAATTGTTTCCAAAATTAATAATGATTGTGCAAAGATCGATAAATTAATCCAAATTAATGAACGACAGATCAAACTTATATGCGAATATCGCATCCGTCTCATTGCCGATGTGGTAACGGGCAAGATAGATGTCAGGGGAATTCCTGTTGAAGAAATCGAAGGATTGGAAGAATATATGGATGCATATGTTTCAGAGGAATTGCAGGAAAAAGTAGAGATAGAAGAGACTGTGGAGGTGCTGGATGCCAACGACTGATACCAGCGAAAAAGGTCTCGAAACCATCATCGTTGAATCGCTGGTCAGTGAGTCCGGTTACCAGCGGGGAACAAACGAGGACTACGATAGAGAACATGCCATTGATTTGGTAAAACTGCTTGCGTTCCTGAAGGACACACAGCCCAAAGCTATTGAGGCGCTTGGGCTTGAAGTGGACGGACCAAGACGGCAGCAGTTTTTGGGTCGTCTCCAGGGTGAGGTTGCCAAACGAGGTGTAATTGACGTTCTCCGTAATGGCATCAAACACGGTCATGTTTCCATAGAATTGTTCTATGGCACTCCGACACCGGGAAACACCAAGGCTGAAGGGCTTTTCAAGGCCAATATCTTTAGCGTTACCCGCCAACTCCATTACAGTAAGCATGAAACACCACTGGCCCTTGACTTAGCCACTTTCATAAATGGCCTTCCCATTGCAACGTTTGAGCTAAAGAACAAACTTACCATGCAGACCGTTGCAGATGCGGTACAGCAGTACAAGCGAGACCGCGATCCGAGGGAACTACTTTTCCAGTTCGGCCGCTGTATGGTGCATTTTGCTATAGATGATCATGAGGTACGCATGTGCACTCATCTGAAAGGCAAAAGCTCATGGTTTCTGCCCTTCAACAAGGGGTGGAATGACGGGGCCGGAAATCCTCAGAATCCGGACGGTTTGCAGACAGACTATCTCTGGAAACAAATCCTTACAAAAAATAGTTTATCGAATATCATCGAAAATTATGCACAGATTATTGAAGAAAAGGATGACAAAGGACGGAAAAAGCGTAAGCAAATTTTCCCGAGATACCATCAACTGGATGTCGTACAAAAACTGCTTGCCGATGCCTGCAAACATGGCATAGGTAAACGGTATTTAATCCAGCACTCAGCAGGGAGTGGAAAGAGCAATTCCATTGCATGGCTTGCCCACCAATTGATTGGACTGAAAAAAGATGATCATGGTATTTTTGATTCGGTAATTGTTGTTACAGACCGCCGTGTCCTTGATAAACAGATTAAAGACACCGTCAAACAGTTTGCTCAGGTATCGGCTACCGTAGGTCACGCTGAACATTCAGGAGACCTTCGTCGTTTTTTGAAATCTGGAAAAAAGGTTATCATTACAACCGTTCAGAAGTTCCCCTTTGTACTGGACGAAATTGGCGATGAACACCGCAGCAGTAAGTTTGCAATTATTATTGACGAGGCGCATTCAAGTCAGGGTGGACGTACGACTACGAAAATGCACATGGTGTTGTCAGCACAACCAACAGAGTGCGGTGATCAAGATGGAGATGAGACCGTAGAAGATAAAATAAACCGTATCATGGAATCGCGGAAGATGCTCTCCAATGCGAGCTATTTTGCCTTTACTGCAACTCCGAAAAATAAAACTCTGGAAATTTTTGGTATACCGTATCGTGAAGGTGATACCGTTAAACATCGTCCTTTCCATAGCTATACCATGAAACAAGCGATTCAGGAAGGATTTATTCTCGATGTACTGAAGAGTTATACACCGATAGACAGTTATTATCGTCTGATGAAAATTGTGGGGGACGATCCGGAATTTGATACAAAAAAGGCCAGGAAAAAACTCCGCCGGTATGTAGAGTCTCATGATCATGCCATTCGTCAGAAAACGGAGATTATGATTGACCACTTCCATGATTGCGTGTTATCACACCACAAGATGAGTGGTCAGGCTCGTGCTATGGTTGTAACAAGCGGTATTGAGCGGGCAGCCCAGTATTACCATGCCTTTGTGGATTATTTGCGGGAAAGAAAGAGCCCTTACAAGGCGATCGTTGCATTCTCAGGAGAACACGAATACGGAGGCAAGAAGGTAACCGAGTCATCGTTAAATGGCTTTCCGGGTAACAAGATACCTGAGAGATTCCAGGAAGACCCTTACCGGTTTCTCATCGTAGCAGATAAATTCCAGACGGGATATGATGAGCCTCTGCTGCATACGATGTATGTGGATAAACAACTTTCCGGGATAAAGGCGGTACAGACACTGTCACGGTTAAACCGCGCACATCCTCAAAAGTACGATACATTTGTGCTCGATTTTATGAACGATGCCGATACGATACAAGCTGCCTTTGCCGATTACTATCGTACTACGATACTCAGCGAAGAAACTGATCCAAACAAACTGCACGATTTAAAAGCAGACCTGGATGGGTATCAAGTTTATGGAAATGATCAGGTCGGGGAATTGGTTTCACGGTATCTCAATGGTGCTGATCGTGATCAGTTAGACCCAATACTCGATGCATGTGTGGCTGCATATAAATCTGACCTTGATGAAGACGGGCAGGTGGATTTCAAAGGTAAGGCAAAGGCATTTGTCCGTACCTACAGTTTTCTCGCCTCCATTTTACCTTACACAAATGCTGAATGGGAAAAATTATCCATATTCTTAAACTTTTTAATACCCAAGCTTCCTGCACCAAAAGAAGAAGACCTCTCGAAGGGAATCCTCGAAACGATTGACATGGATAGCTATCGTGTAGAAGTAAAGGCTACACGGGCCATTTCTTTACCCGATAAAGATGCGGAAATTGATCCAATCCCAGCAAGCGGAGCCGGGCGTATAACAGAGACTGAGTTGGATTACTTGAGCAATATCATCAAGACCTTTAATGACCAGTTTGGCAACATTGATTGGAAGGATGCAGATAAAATACGAAAGGTAATCAGCGATGAGATACCAGCAAAGGTTTCTGCAGATAAGGCTTACCAGAATGCAATTAAGCAGTCAGACGAGCAGAATGCAAGGATAGAGCATGATAAGGCCCTGGAAAAGGTTATTATTGAATTATTATCCGATCGTACAGAGTTGTTCAGGCAGTTTATGGATAATCCAGGCTTTAAAAAATGGCTCAGCGACAGTATTTTCAATATCACCTTCAAGAAGCAGCCGGCTTAAAAATGGATGTTTTTTCATCTTCTCGAAAAAATTATGTGCAAAGCAATAAATCCAGAATATACAAAGCGATTCAAAAACGATAACAGAGTTCCTTCTATCGTTATATAATCTTGACGAAATTTCAGATTAGCGCAGCGTTGTCCGGTTAGAAATTTGCATGTACGGTTTTGTCATACCCGAACGTTTTTATCGGGTATCCAGTGAACCCTGAACCTCCTGGAGTCCCGCTAAAAACATGCGGGAATTACATCTCGAGTGCAATAAAACAAGACATGCAAATTTCTAACCGGACAACGCTGAGATTAGCGTATTATTGATGGACACTTTATTTAAATAATTGGCACAAAGGACTTCATTATAGTCTTTGCCGTTGTATCTGTTTGTATTATGGGTTCGCCACTAATTCGTGACGCGCCTTTACAATCTGAAAAAGAAATGAAAGGAGGTAGGAAGATGGCTACGTATATGATGCAGTTTGGTTTTACGCAGCAGGGGATACAGAAGGTCAAAGAAAGCCCAGCCCGGGTTGAGGCGGCGAAAAAGACCGTGCGTGATCTTGGGGGAGAGGTGAAGGCGTTTTATGCAATACTCGGTAGTCAGTACGATACCGTATTCATTCTGGAAGCGCTGAACGATGAAGCAGTAGCCAAAATGGCCCTTGCAATCGGCTCTTTGAGCTTCGTCCGCACCGTTACCCATCGCATTTTTACGGAGGATGAATTCAGGAAGATTGTTTCTTCTCTGCCATGAGTAAATCTTCCACAAAATAAACTGGCTCAATCTGCAAGATTGAACCAACCGTGGAACACGGATTCATGCTTTCACAGGAATGGCAATGATATTGTCATTTACCTAATAAACCACATTTTCCTCTTTCTAAAGAAAAAGATTTTAAAATGAAAAAGAAATTTTTGTTAGTCCTTATATTAACAATGCTATGTACATTTTCAGCTTCAGCGACTAGCCATGCAGATTCGCCGATTACTTCAACCAAATTTTATGAGGCGTATCTGGATGTAAAAATGGTTCAAAGGGCGCATCTGGAAGGCGTAATGGGCCTGGAAATTGCCGAATTTTTATCATCCCCGGAAAATCCCATAGATGTTAAGGCGGCGGTAATTAATGCCCTTTCGTGGAGATTTGAGGGGAAGAATAATGCAGAGTTGTACATGTACTACCTGGGGTTATTGTACCATGTGTCAATTCTGGAATTAGACACTGATTTTCTCAGCGCTGATGAAACATTTTGCCTGGGCTATCTCATGGTTATGGACAATTATTTTCATCCGGAGCATGCCATACCATTACTTGAAGAAGCTCACAAGGTAATGGAAAACAGTTTTACCGTTTCAATTATTGTAGCCCTTGCAAAGGCGCAAATAGTTCTTACTGAAGATTGGTGTGAGGTGTGGAAACTTACTGAAAGAGTCCTGGAAAACAGGGCACTCAAACAGGATTTACGCCCGGAGGCGATAAAAATAATTGTAGACTATATGGTTTTATACAAGGATTATTGTGAATGATGCGTGGTCAAATGAGACTTCTAAGATTTACGTTTAAAGGGGGGCAGTAGATGTCATTGAATGTATTTATTACCCGGCAAATTCCAGAAGAAGGCATTGCTCTACTCAAGAAGTTTTGCCAAATAGTGGAGGTAAGTCCGTATGACAGGCCATTGATCTATGACGAACTTCTGGAACGGGTAAAGGGCAGAGATGCCATACTCACCATGCTTTCAGACAGGATCGATGCACGGTTGATAAATGAAGCAAAAAATCTAAAGGTTGTTGCCAACTATGCCGTGGGATACGACAATATCGATGTCAACGCCGCCACTGCCAAGGGCATTGTGGTAACTAATACGCCTGGTGTATTGACGGACAGTACAGCCGATATGGCATGGGCACTGCTTTTTTCCATAACCCGGAGAATTATCGAGGGTGATAGACTTACCCGTGCAGGTAAATTTACCGGTTGGGCGCCCATGATGCTGCTTGGGGGTGATCTCATGGGAAAAACCCTGGGTATTATTGGTGCCGGCAGGATCGGGACGGCTATGGCCATGCGGTCACGGGGATGGAATATGCGGGTTCTTTATATGACACAAAGTAGCAGAAACGCTGTATTGGAAGAAAATCTTGGCGCTAAAAGGGTAGACTTAGAAACATTACTAAAAGAGTCTGATTTCATTTCTCTCCACACCCCCCTTTCTGAAAAGACCAGACACTTGATTGGTACAGAAGAATTCTCAATGATGAAGAGAACGGCTTATCTTATTAACACCGGACGGGGCGCCGTAATTAATGAAGAAGCTTTGATACATGCCTTGGAAAATAAGCAGATTGCAGGGGTGGGGTTGGATGTCTATGAGGAAGAACCGAAATTAAAGCCAGGACTTGCAGAACTGGATAATGTCGTCCTCGCACCACATCTTGGCAGTGCTACCGTGGAAACAAGAACGAAAATGTCTCTCATGGCCGCAGAGAATATCATCGCCGTGTTAAACAGGCAGAAACCCCCAAACTGTGTAAATCCGGAAGTGCTTCCATGATAAAAATAAGAAAGGCAAAGGATGCGGATTTTGAAGATATATGGGATATTTTTCATCAGGTGGTGAAAAGGGGAGACACCTTTGCCTTTGATCCACAGGCAAGCAAAGAGGATTGCAGAGCCCTTTGGATGTCACCCCAAGTTCATACGTATGTTGCTGAATTGCAGAATAAAATTCTGGGGACATATATACTGAAGAATAATCAGCCTGGTCTGGGCGCCCATGTTGCAAATGCCGCTTATATGGTGCACCCGGATGTCCGTGGGCAGGGCGTAGGTAAGTCTTTGGGAAGCCATTCCATAAAACAGGCAAAAAGACTTGGATTTTCTGCAATACAATTTAATTTTGTCGTGAGTACAAATATTATTGCAATCCAGTTATGGTTAAAACTCGGATTTAAGATTGTTGGCGCCGTACCAAAGGCATTTAACCACAAAAAGCTTGGGTTCGTAGACGTTTATATTATGCATAGATTTGTGTAAAAAGTTTTGGTGTTTTAAATGGTTTTTGGATTGTAATATCTATTTCTTGACGATAAAGCTCAGCGGCGCGGTTTACCATGTTCGCTGAAGCTCTTTGTTGGGACTTTCTTTTTGTTGCACACGACATTGTATTCAGTAAGGGGTTCATGTACCGCAGGGTGACGATCCATCCATGATAGGTCATTTCCAATAACGAGTTCCTCTATTGTCGCATGATGAGTGTTCTTCATAGGAATGAGACGCATTTGAAATCCATGGTCTCTGGCCATAGATTTCACCTCGTCTGCATTGTCATAGGTCATCAAAAAATCGCCTTTGATTGATTTGCAAAGCGTAAATAATTGTTCATGATCAAGGGTAAAATGACGATAAAGCCGTTTACCTGCCCTCTTTCCTCCAGCGGTGTAAGGTGGATCAATGAAAAAAATCACGTCC
Source organism: Candidatus Brocadia sp. (assembly GCA_021646415.1). Lineage (NCBI taxonomy): Bacteria > Pseudomonadati > Planctomycetota > Candidatus Brocadiia > Candidatus Brocadiales > Candidatus Brocadiaceae > Candidatus Brocadia > Candidatus Brocadia sp. Next base: position 1,157 of record SOEU01000035.1, on the reverse strand, counting down.
TGACGTTCTGAATATTTTCGAATAACCCCCAACCCGTCTTCCTTGTGAAATGAAATTCTGTCAGCAACGTATTTCAGATTAAAGCATCTTTTGGCAAGAGTTGTAGGATACCATCGTGATTTTATACCCTTTCCATTTTCTCCGTACTTTAAGAAACCCGATCCTTCCGCTAAAATACCTCCGTGAAATGTTCGATTCTTCAAGATGGTCTGAAAGGCTTTTCCCCTTGTATCAACGTTTGATTTAGTTATTTCAGCAATAACTGATTCCTTTGTCAGATCGAAGGAAAGAATCCTATTTGCGATCCATTCTGCGTGCCCGTCTACCACTGATTGCCATACCGCTGCTATCTCCTCATCAATTTCAGCCATGACGACACGTGAGACGAGGTTCTCAAACAAGGCTGTGAGACTTATAATCCCGCCACCGGCAAAAGGTTCGATTAATATTTCGGGCTTTGGATAATGATTTGCAGCCCAATCTCGGAACGTGGGAACGAACCACGTTTTTCCCCCCGGATAGCGAAAAGGGCTTCTCTGTGGAATGCTGGCAACATTAACTGGTTTTGGTGATGATAAATCTTCACATAGCTCTGGAAATAACGATCGTTGCCTGGGTAATTTCATTTTAGAAGGGCCTTTCAATTGTCTTATTATTTGGGGGTGTCTCGATCTGCTCATCAAGTTTCTCCTGAAGCAGTTCTAAAAAATCGTCGATCTTCCCTGGTACTGGGGTAGTAATCGACAAAAGTGCGGGTTCGAATTCAGTAAATACTTCATCAATTTTCGTGAGCTTATACCTATCACGAATACCATCTTTGATCAATTCAAGATCATATATTAACCAAACGATATCCGCTTTCGATTTATGTACTGTCGTCAAGGATGGAAGTGTGTCAAAAAAGCTTTTATTCAACGCTACGGCTGTTTTCTTCTGCCATGAATGAAGGATTCCCCCTTTGAACAGTAACTGTGGAGCAAGTCGCTTGCGGGAAGAGGAGAGATAGTCCGGGCGTGGATAATTCGGCTGACTAGTACTAAGACATATTAGTTATGATACATAATGCCTGGATAGTTTATCATCAGCATCTTGTCGGGTAAACTTCCATTCGATCTTGGTCTTAGTTTGATTACGGCGATGCTGCCAGGCGGCTACTT